>CAMHPA010000032.1 GCA_946186925.1 uncultured Bacteroidota bacterium
CTCATGAGTGGTCCGGGGTGATGAGCCCCGGGCTTTTTTTGTGCTCTAACCAAACCAACCCAAATTTATCCGCAAGCGGATAATAGGTTTTCGCACCGCTTCGCGGGAAATTATATAAAATTAAAATGGAAAATTTATAAAAATTGATAATGTGGATTTTGTAAAATTTTATTTCCAAAATTTCGAACAATTTCCACCCGTTAGAGCGCTACCCATCCTATTCTCGCTTGCGAGAAAATCAGGCGCCCAGAAGGGGCAATTCACACATAGCCCAAGGCAAGCGCAGCGGCGCCTTGGGAAACGTTGCCGATTAACGTTGGCGCCCTGCAGGGGCAATTCATAAATTTTGTATGAGTTGCGCTTACAGCGCGCTATGGTTTGTTGTGAACGCATCACCCAACGTGCCGTTCGCTGCGCTCACTCCGCGTTGGGCTATTGATGATTTGGGCTTTCTGCCCGTTTTGTGCGCTAATCATCGACCGGCAAAGTCCGGAGGACTTAATCTGCATAACCGCGGGTGAGCGCAGCGTAACCCGTGGAGGTTCGTCACTCCATAAAACCAGTCCGGAGGACTGAACCCAGGCAAGGTTCACTCTTTCAGAGTGTGGTATTATGTGTTTCACTGTCCGGCAGTTGTGCTTCGCTTACAGCCGGTTATGCAAATCACGTCTTTCAGACGTTTCTCCGTGGGTACGCAACAACAAATGTCCGTAGGACATTCATATCGGTAGAAAAACAAATTCACCAGCCATAACAACCCCGTCAGGGGTTGCATATCAAACGTTGACCGCGTATGCATTATATGCAACGCCTACGGCGTAAAACCAATGATTTACAACCATTTCTACCGATATTCATCCCCTACGGGGAATAGTTTTTGTAAAATTTTGTTTTCAAATTTTCTAATAATTTCCGCCCGCCAGGGCGCTTCCCCATTCAATTCCCGCTTGCGGGAAAAATCGGTTTCAATCGGCTCGAATCGGTTAGAGAAAAATTAATCTCTAACCAAACTAACCCAAATGTATCCAAACAAATTTCGGCTTCAGTTAGGATTCGTTTGGTTAGAGACAAAACCCTATAATCAATTTTTTACAAATTTTTAATTCGGATTTTCTAACAATTTCTCGCGCAAGCGAAAACCATTTTCGTTGTGATTGAATGACGGAAGACGGACGCGCACAATGCGTACCTGCCAACACCAAAATTGCCTAATGCCCAATATCTAAATTTTATAACTTTGCGGCAAACTATTGTAATATGGTCATTTTAGGTATAATTCCCGCCCGATACGCTTCCACACGGTTTCCTGGCAAGCCGCTTGCCGACATTGCGGGCAAGCCAATGGTGCAGCGAGTGTTTGAGCAGGCGTCGAAGGCGCTTGAGCACGTGGTTGTGGCAACTGACGACAAACGCATCTACGACGCTGTGCAGGCGTTTGGCGGCAAGGTTGTTATGACGTCGGACAAGCACCCGAGCGGCACCGACCGCTGCGCTGAAGCCGTGCTCAAGTTCGAGCAGGACTATCATCAGACGGTTGACGTGGTCATCAACATTCAGGGCGATGAGCCGTTCATCGCTGAAAAGCAAATCAATCTGCTGGCTAACTTGTTCAACGACAGCAATGTGCAGATTGCCACGCTTGTGAAACCTGTTGACGACGAGCAGACACTCTTCAACCCCAACAAGCCGAAGGTGGTTGTCGACAAGAACGGCCGCGCGCTGCTGTTCAGCCGTCAGACCATTCCGCACATCCGCGGAAGCGAACCCCAAGGGTGGCTGCACAAGCACCCGTTTCTGCAGCACATTGGAATGTACGGCTACCGCAAAGACATCTTGCTGGAAATCACAAAGTTGGGCAAGAGCAGCCTTGAGTCGGCCGAGTCGCTTGAGCAGTTGCGGTGGCTTGAGAACGGCTATCAGATTCAGACCGCCGTCACCACCGACGAAGGGCTGTCGGTTGACACCCCCGAAGACCTTGAACAAATTCTTAAATTATTTAAAAACAAATAGATATGAACGTCTTGATTATTGGCTCTGGTGGCCGTGAGCACGCCATTGCGTGGAAAGTGGCGCAAAGCCCCAAACTGACAAAACTCTTCATTGCGCCTGGCAACGCTGGAACTGCCGCCGTGGGCACCAATGTGCCTATTAAGGTGACTGATTTTCAGGCCGTTGGCGAGTTTGTAAAGTCGAACAACATCGACCTTGTGGTTGTGGGCCCCGAAGAACCGCTTGTTAAGGGCATTGCCGATTTTCTGGCCGCCAACGCCGACACAAAGAACGTTGGCGTGGTGGGCGCTTCGGCCGAAGGCGCGCAACTCGAAGGCAGCAAGGAATTCGCCAAGCAGTTTATGCAGAAGCACGGCATCCCGACGGCTGCATATCGCAGTTTCACGAAGGCCACGGTGGCCGACGGCAAGCGTTTCCTTGAGACGCTGAAGGCGCCTTACGTTCTGAAGGCCGACGGTCTGGCAGCGGGCAAGGGTGTGCTGATAATCAACGACTTGAAAGAAGCACAAGAGAGCCTTGAGACAATGCTCGACGGACAGTTCGGCGACGCATCGGCAAAGGTTGTGATTGAAGAGTTCCTGTCGGGAATTGAGTGCTCGTTCTTTGTGCTCACCGACGGCCGCGACTATGTTCTGCTGCCCGAAGCCAAAGACTACAAGCGCATTGGCGAGCACGACACGGGCCTGAACACTGGCGGTATGGGCGCCGTTTCGCCCGTTCCGTTCTGCACCGACGAGTTCAAGCAGAAGGTCATCAAGCGCATTATTGAGCCCACAATCCGCGGCCTGCACGACGACAACATCGACTACCGCGGCTTCATCTTCTTCGGTCTGAT
This sequence comes from uncultured Bacteroidota bacterium, assembly GCA_946186925.1. GTDB lineage: Bacteria > Bacteroidota > Bacteroidia > Bacteroidales > SZUA-534 > RUG13583. Next base: position 2,846 of record CAMHPA010000032.1, read on the forward strand.
AAAATGCGGCAACGACCCGTATGTGATTGAGTATAACGTGCGTATGGGCGACCCCGAGACCGAAGTCGTCATTCCGCGATTGGACTGCGACCTGCTTGAGTTGCTTGCCGCCACCGCCGAGCGCCGCCTGGCTGGAATGAAGGCCACAATGAAGGCGCAGACGGCCATCACGGTTGTAATGGTGTCGGGCGGATACCCCGAGAGTTACAAGAAGGGCTTTGAGATTACGGGACTCGGCAGCGTGACCGAGAGCACCGTGTTCCACGCAGGCACCAAACCCGACTCGGGCCGCGTGCTCACCGACGGCGGACGCGTTCTGGCCGTGACATCGCTTGCCGACGGCATTCAGCCCGCTCTCGACAAGTCGTACCGCAGCATCGGCGGCATCAAATTCGACGGCGCATATTTCCGCCGCGACATCGGTCAAGACCTTCAAAAACTGTAAGATATGTTATTAAGACTATACAAGAGCAACTCGCCCGTAATGCACCTGTTCACGGTTGCCGTGGCCGTGCTGCTATGGCTGCCCATCTTTAGCAATCCGCAGTGGACACCGCCTATCACCGATGGTTCTGTCCTGTTCCGCGACCTTCGGCAACTGCTGTTGCCCACCTACTGGACGGCGCAACTAATAGCTTTCGCGCTGATGCTGATTGAAGCCTTTATGCTTCAGCGCATCGACCTGAAATTCATCATTGTTGAAGACAAGGTGATAACGCCGCCGTTGTTCTTTGTGCTGATAATCAGCCTTTTCTCACGCAACTACAACTTGCTACCCGCCTTGCTGGGCAACCTTTTCCTGATGTTGGCGATGATGCGCACTTTCGACAGCGAACGCCTGCCCGAACAGAAACGGCTCTACTTTGAAGCCGGCCTGCTCATCGGCATCGGCACGCTGTTCTTTCCGCCGCTGGTAGCAATGGTGTTTTTCATTTTCGCCACGCAATTCATAATGCGGTTCTTCGACATACGCGAGTTTCTAGCATCGGTGCTGGGCTTTGTGATGCCGTTCGTCTTCTACCTTTTCGGAATGTTTATGCTCGACGAGCCCGGACAGTTCTGGGAACGTCTGGAACAGATTGGCATAACGCAGCATTTTACTGTGAAACTGACAGTTGTGCAATATTCGGCCATTGGATTTATGGTGCTTTTCTCGCTTGTGGCGTTGCTCACAATGACGCAGTACATCCGTATGTACAAAGTGACGACACGCAAATATTTCACGCTATTTATATGGCTGATAATCATTTCGATAGCTGGATTTTTCCTGATACCGAGCGCCGGACTTACAATTGCCGTCTTCCCGACAATGTCGCTGGCCTTCATCGCATCGCTATATTTTATGCAGATTAGGCGCAACGCTGTGGGCGAACTGGCATTTTTGCTGCTGATTATCAGCACATTCCTTGTGGTTTATTTTCAATAAGATAACTTGATTTTATATCGATATGAGCAATTCTGAAAGATACAATCTGCGCGGCGTTTCGGCTTCGAAAGAAGACGTGCACAACGCCATCAAAAACATCGACAAAGGCCTGTACCCCAAGGCTTTCTGCAAGATTATCCCCGACATTCTGGGCGGCGACCCCGACTACTGCAACATTATGCACGCCGACGGCGCTGGCACCAAGTCGAGCCTGGCCTACCTGTATTGGAAGGAAACGGGCGATTTGAGCGTTTGGAAGGGCATTGCGCAAGACGCGCTGATTATGAACATCGACGACCTGCTCTGCGTGGGCGCTGTTGATAACATTCTGGTTTCGAGCACCATAGGCCGCAACAAAATGCTGGTGCCTGGCGAAGTGATTTCGGCCATCATCAACGGCACCGACGAGTTGCTTGCCGAACTGCGCCAAATGGGCGTGGGCGTGTATGCCACTGGCGGCGAGACTGCCGACGTGGGCGACCTGGTGCGCACCATCATTGTGGACAGCACTGTGACCTGCCGTATGCGCCGCGCCGACGTCATCAACAACGCCAACATCCGCCCTGGCGACGTGATTGTGGGCCTTGCATCGTTCGGTCAGGCCACCTACGAGAAAGAGTACAACGGCGGTATGGGCAGTAACGGCCTGACAAGCGCCCGCCACGACGTGTTTGCGAAATATCTGGCGCAGAAATACCCCGAAAGTTACGACGACGCCGTGCCCGACGAGTTGGTTTACAGCGGCAATCTGAAACTCACCGACAAGGTTGAAGGCTCGCCACTCGACGCTGGCAAACTGGTTCTGTCGCCCACACGCACCTACGCGCCTGTTGTCAAGCGCCTGCTCGACGAGTTGCGCCCCGCCATCCACGGAATGGTGCACTGCTCGGGCGGCGCGCAGACCAAAGTGCTGCATTTTGTTGACGGCGTGCACGTTGTAAAGGACAATCTGTTCCCTGTTCCGCCGCTGTTCCGCACCATCAAAGAGCAGAGCGGCACCGACTGGCGCGAAATGTACAAGGTCTTCAATATGGGCCACCGCCTGGAAGTCTATCTCGACAAGGCTGACGCGCAGAAGGTCATCGAAATCTCAAAATCGTTCGGCATCGACGCGCAAATCATCGGCCGCATCGAACCGTCGGACCACACCTGGCTGACAATCAAGAGCGAGTTTGGGGAGTTTACTTATTGATTGATTAACTGAAGGATTGATTAATTGAATGGCTGCTTAATAACCAAAATTGATTATGGCAACAGAAAACACACTTTTAGAAAAACTTGAAGCAATAAAAATCCGATTCGAGGAGACGGCGCAGCAAATAACTGACCCTGAGGTTATTGCCGACGTGAAGCGGTTTGTGAAACTCAACAAGGAGTACAAGCACCTTGAGCCGATTGTTGAGGTTTACAAGAAATACAAAACGCTGATTTCCAATATTGAGGAGGCGCGGCAGATTCTGAACACCGAGAAGGACGACGAAATGCGCGAAATGGCCAAAATGGAACTCGACGAGAACGAGCCGAAGGTGGCGCCTATGGAGGAGGAAATCAAACTGCTGCTTCTGCCGTCGGACCCTGAGGACGACAAGAACGCCATTCTCGAAATCCGTGGCGGTACGGGCGGCGACGAGGCGGCGCTGTTTGCCGGCGACCTTTTCCGTATGTACACAAAATACTGCGAGTCGAAAGGCTGGAAGATTGAAGTGTCGAGTTGCAGCGAGGGAGCAAGCGGCGGCTACAAGGAGATTGTGGCCCGCGTGACAGGCGCAAGTGTTTATGGAACACTGAAATACGAGTCGGGAGTGCATCGCGTGCAGCGTGTGCCCGTGACCGAGACACAGGGCCGCGTCCACACTTCGGCGGCGACGGTGGCCGTGCTGCCCGAGGCCGACGAGTTCGACGTGCAGATTAACGAGGGCGAAATCAAGTGGGACACCTTCCGCTCGAGCGGCGCTGGCGGTCAGAACGTGAACAAGGTGGAGTCGGGTGTGCGTCTGCGCTACAACTGGAAGAACCCAATCACAGGCGTTGTTGACGAGATTCTGATTGAGTGTACCGAAACCCGCGACCAACCAAAGAACAAGGAGCGCGCGTTGAGCCGCCTTCGCACCTTCATCTACGACAAGGAACACCAAAAATATATCGACGACATTGCATCGAGGCGCAAGACAATGGTCTCGACGGGCGACCGCTCGGCCAAAATCCGCACCTACAACTATCCGCAGGGGCGCATCACCGACCACCGCATCAACTACACCATCTACAACCTTGACGCCTTCGTGAACGGCGACATTCAGGACTGCATCGACCACCTGATTGTGGCCGAAAACGCAGAACGGCTTAAGGAAGCGGATTTGTGATAACAAACATAAAGTGCTAACTTTGAGGATAAAAGCGATTTTAATTTGATGAAATTATGAATGCCAACCTTTTCAAAACCACCGTTGCCGCTTTGGCACTTGCAACTTTAACCTTCAACTCGTGCAAGGATAAAGAAGAAACAGAAGAAGAATATCAATTCCCTTACGAAAAAGTAACATTTACACTTGAAGACGGAACGGTTTTCACTGATATAGAAAACTACAGAGATGCAAATTTCTTCAGTATTGAAAAAAACGATTATTCCAAATATGATTTATATATGGGAACTTCGCCAGACAGTTGCCAGAAAACAATAATAGATGATATTAAACCATTTACAAAATACTATTGGTATGTAGTGGCACACGAGCCAAATAAATATGACAACACTGTGCAGTCCGAAATCCGCACTTTCTATTATGTAACATCCCCGCAAATAACCGAAATACATAATGTTGAAGGCGATTGGGCGGCAATAGTAAAATGGGAACAAAGCGAATATATGAAAGCCTCAAAACTGACATTAACACCTGATAAAGAGTGCAAATATGACAACACGCCAATAGATTTGTCTGCAATGACCGACTCTTGCTATATCTCGGCAGGCAGCGAGTTTGACTCAAAATATGCAGTATATCACCAATGGTGGGACGACTCGAAAGCGCAGTACTATGAGCCTGTTGTTTATGGATTCAACGTGATATATGAAGGTGAGATTGACGGACACTCATTTAGTGTAACTTCCGACACCGCAAAATACATATTTCTTGACCGCGCCAAATATGCCGCTGACATGCAATTCAATGTTTATCGCATGGGACGGATTGGTAACCGTACTTGGCTGCTCGAAGATTTAAGAGGAATACCTAATCGATATATAATACCGACGCTAACGTCACCATTAGGTTTTAAGGCTTGCGCGTACTCTTCAAATTTTTTAATGGAAGGTGATGATTATGACGAAAGAATTGGAATCATACCTGAAGGGTTTCATTTGGCAACAGATGACGATTGGCAGGATTTAGAATATACATATGGTGTAGAAAAAACAGATTGTAGTAATTATGCAAAAGCAAACATGATTGGTGAAATGAACATTAAAATGTCAATGGAATGGGCAATAAGTTGTGGCGGCACCTTTCTCGAAAATTACAATAAAGAATTAACTGATACCATAAAATATGTTGGCAAGAATAAAGGCATTTTTAAAACCCTTATCTCTGAGAAAGAATGGATAACTACTGATTCATTAAAAATTGAAGGAAGCAATGGCTTTAATGCCCGGCCTTATGGTACGATATGGTCGAGTGATGGTGGAGCATCTCGAATAGGAACATTGTGTGTGTTTCTTACAAGCACAAAAGACCCAAACGATAGTAATAGACAAATAATAAGGTATCTGTGGAGTGACAATCAAGGCATAGCCCGTGTTTCTGTTACTGAAGCTTATTCGAATCTCTATTTGTATCGTTGTGTAAAGGATGAATAAACTAAAAAAAACAAATAAATCGCTTATACATTTTGTCTTAAAACCTAAAGCTCAATAACTTATAACATAAAACCCAATGACCACTACTCTTGAGGAAATACGGCAACTGATTGCTGATTAAAAGAAATTAAAGCTAAAGATATGACACGTCAAGACATTGTAAATCAGATTACTAAAAAACAGACATTTCTTTGCGTTGGTCTCGATACCGACATTAAGAAAGTGCCTGCTCATTTGCTGAACGACGAGGACCCGATTTTCGCCTTCAACAAGGCCATCATCGACGCTACGGCGCAGTATTGCATCGCCTACAAGCCGAATCTGGCCTTCTACGAGAGTATGGGCGTAAAAGGCTGGATATCATTCGAAAAGACAATCAAATATCTGAAGCAGAACTATCCCGAGCAGTTCATCATTGCCGACGCCAAACGCGGCGACATCGGCAACACAAGCGCAATGTACGCACGCTCGTTCTTCGAGGAGTTGGACATCGACTCGGTGACCGTGGCGCCGTATATGGGCGAGGATAGCGTGAGTCCGTTCCTGACCTACGAGGGCAAATGGGTGATTCTGCTTGCGCTCACAAGCAACAAGGGCTCGCACGACTTCCAACTCACGGCCGACGCCAAAGGCGAGCGCCTGTTTGAGAAGGTGTTGCGCACAAGCCAAACGTGGGCCACCGCCGACCAATTAATGTACGTTGTGGGCGCCACTCAGGGGCAGTTGTTTGAGGACATCCGCCGCATCGCCCCCGACCATTTTCTGCTTGTGCCTGGCATCGGGGCGCAGGGCGGCTCGCTCGAGGAGGTCTGCCGCTACGGAATGAACTCGCAGTGCGGACTGATTGTCAACTCGTCGCGCGCCATCATCTACGCAAGCAACGGCACCGACTTTGCCGAACGCGCCGCTGAGGCCGCCCGCAAAGTGGCCGACGAGATGAAGGTAATGCTTGAGAAATATTGTAAATAAGTATCATTTATTTTATCTATAATTGTCCGTTATTAATTCTTAAATCTAATTTATTATGAAAAAATCATTTTTATTATTAGTCGCATTATGTGCAATTACTTTTGTCTCTTGTGAAGATGAGGGAGATGACAAACCAGCTAATGTGTTGATGCCCTTCGCTGTAGGAAACACGTGGACTTACAATTCTGAGAGAGAAAATGGTGAAAGCACTACCGTTACTCAAACCATTGAAAAATCGTTCACCGTTGATGGTAAAACTGGCTTCAGTTACGAAAAAGAAGTATCAACCGACAAGAGTTTTGGCTTACTGAATACTGATAAAAATGGTAGCATTGTTGAGCTTCATTTTAAAGATGGAAAATATGTTGACCAGTCTGTATTATTCAAGATAGATGCTAAAGAAGGTGAAAAGTACAAAGCTAAAATGGCAGTTTTTTCTGGTGATAACGCTGATTATGAACTTGAAGAAACGGATATGACTTGTGTTAAAAGGGACACATCTATCACCGTTGCTGCAGGAACTTTCAATTGCATTTGCTATTGTATGACTTTGTATGACAATAATACGCTCTCAAATAAGTTTTATTATTTTTATAGTGTAAATGTGGGGATGGTTAAGAACACAAGGTATGAGTTCCCGTCATCTGATAAGGATTCGGTTATGATGAACAATATTACTTTGAAATCATACGAACTGAAATAATCGGACTATTGATCATTACATGATTAAAGGTTGGATGCATTTCCAACCTTTTTTCATTAATAGAAAACTCCTGCCCAAACAAAATTTACCTATCATAACAATGCCTTTTTCAAAATTGATTATGTTTGTAAATTATTGATGCATTTTTGAAAATGAAGCGTTTTTACATAATACTGTCCGCCATGGTGCTGACGTTGTCGGCTTCGGCGCAAGACATAACAATCAGTGGCAAACCCTGCGTGGGCTCAAACCAGACATTTGAATACGCGTTGGCCAACCGGTACGACTCTTTTGAGTGGAATTTCGGTGACGGCACAACCAGCACCGATAAGAAACCATCGCACAAATACAATGCAGCAGGCACTTACACGGTCAAGCTGACGGCCATCAAAAACGACACTGTCAACGAAAGCATCTCTATAACGATCAACAAATTACCCGCCATTGCCTTCAGCGCCGACACCTCCGGACAAGGAAAAATGGTGTCGTTCAAGATAACAACTACCGCATCATCGCTCAAAAACACCTGGAAATTTGGCGATGGCGGTACCAGCAACGATGATAATCCGACGCACAAATATGGCGCACCAGGCTCTTACACCGTCAGTTTGACATCAGAGGACAAAAACGGCTGTGTAAGCACTATAGACAGCACACTGACCATTTCTGCATCGAACAAGGTCCCTAATGTTTTTACCCCGAACGGCGACGGGCAGAACGACTATTTTATGATTTCGTGCAACGAAGGTTCTCGTCTCAAACTCGAGATTTTCAACCGCTGGGGTTACAAAATGTTCAGCCGCTCCGGCACCGAGAACATTGTGTGGGACGGCTACAATCCGCAAGGCACGCTGGTATCGCCCGGCACATATTTCTATGTGATTACCGTTGAGGAGGGCACTACCAACTACGACCCTCTAAACGGCTATATCACAGTTTATTACTAAGCCAAATCCACTATGTGGAAGTCGCTTTACACGCGCGTTTTCACCATCAGGAATACTGAGTGGCTCATACTTTTTGTGCTGGCGGTTACGGTCATCGGAATGCCGCTGTCGCGATTTATGATGAGCTTTGGCACCGTGGGCATTCCCATTGCCTGGATAATCAGCGGCAACTATGCTTACAAATGGAACAATCTGAAACAGAATAAGTTTCTGTGGCCGATAATGGGCATTTTTGTCCTGCATCTGCTGTGGATTTGGCGCACACCCAATTCCGGTCACGCCGTGACTGAAGTTGTTGATATGCTGCCGCTACTGTTTTATCCGTTTGTTATAGGGTCGCTGCAGCTGTCGCGCAAACAGATATTCGGCATACTGAACATCTTTGTCATTGCGGTGATTGTCAGCACACTGGTTAGCCTTTGTGTTCATTTGGGCATCTACTCTCCGCATAAGAAACCAGTGGGAACCAACTATCGCGACATATCCATTTTTGTGTCGCACATCCGTCTGGGGGTAATGTGTATGATGTCAGTATGCTACATTGTCTTTTTATGGCATTCATTTGGCAAGACACTGAAAATATGGCAAAAGATAATTCTGGCCACGATTACTATCTGGCTGCTATACTTCACAACCCTCATCCAAGCCGCCACAAGCTGGGTTTCGGTTGTTGCTGCTGTTGGTGTGCTGATAGTGGCCAAGCGCAAGGATTTCAAGCGCTGGCAGTTTTACGGTTTGCTGGCAATAATGGTGGGGTTTGCGGCAACCGCAGCCTGGTATGTCAAGGGCGTTTATACTGATATGCACCAAGTTCGCGACACAGCTACCGAACTGTCAGAGTTGCCCGAACTGACGCAGCAAGGCAATCCTTACACTCACAACATCAAGAGCGAACTGACAGAGAACGGATACTACCTCTATCGATACATCTGCCGCGAAGAGCTAGAACGCGAATGGAACAAACGTAGCCGCATACGATATGATAGCACCGATCTTTCGGGACAACCCATCAGACAGACAATGGTCCGATACCTGACTTCAAAAGGGTTGCCTAAAGACAGCAGCGGGGTATGGCAGCTGACCGACAGCGATATTGCTGGTATTGAAAATGGTTTGGCCAGTTGCATAAACTTAGAAAAATCAAACATTTACAGACGTGTATATGAGGTGCTTTGGGAATTGAAATACTATGTGTTCTTCAACGACCCCAACGACAAATCTGTTTGTATGCGCATTGAGTTTTTCAAGACGGGGCTGCATATTGTGAAGAAGCATCCGTGGCTCGGTTCGGGACCGGGCAGCGCCAAGGAATCCTTTGCACAAGCCTATGAGGAAACCAACTCCCCACTCCGCGCCGAGAATCGTTTCCTAGCTCACAACCAATATCTTACATTCGCTATCAGTCTTGGGCTTATTGGTTTTGTGCTGGTCCTGATTTGTATGTTCGCGCCGCTGTTTATGGTGAAATCGTCGAATTTCCTACTGGTCACATTCTGCACCATTATGTTTGTGTCGATGCTCGATGAGGACACGCTCACCCGCCAGCTGGGCTGCATAATGTTCGGATTGTTTTATGCAATGACGTTGTTGTTGGCTAAAAACAGCACTGCGCGGCAACCCGAGAAATAAAATTTTGAAAATCAGCGATAAAGCATATATTTGTAAAACATCAAAACCATTATTAAAATGAAACTTGCATCAATAACCGTTAGTTTGCTGGTCTTGCTGACTTGCTGCACAGAAAAAAACACAAAAATAGATTCATCGAAACTTGAGCGCGAACCGATTAAATATGAGGTGATTACCGACAGTATCTATACATCGATGCCAGGAGATTTCATTTATACTGGCCGGTATGTGGTGTGGGCCGATGTAGTGCAACCTTTCAGCGCTTTCGAAGGAAACTTCATCCACGTAGTTGACCCCGAACTGAAAAAAGAGGTGGTCTCTATGGGACGCAAAGGCAACGGCCCCGACGAATTTAACACCCCGACTGTGAATAGATACAACGGCGACACCGTCTATGTTCGCGATTTGAATATGCCAAGACAGGTTTTGGTTTCGTTGACCGATGCCGTTGAGGGAAAGAAACCTATCATTCCGCTGGCTCCGTCGCAAGATACGTGGATGGGCGGAAAATTGTTCATCACAAAGGAGTCGCAGGTTCATTGCAACCCCGACTACAAGGACACGCCTTTCCGATACATCAACGGCACTGATACCATTCCATTCGGCCAATATGTTATCAACCTTGATGTTGATGATATGCTCAGAATGAATTTTCTGCAAATGTCGATTGAATACGATGCCGATTTGGAAATGCTGGTTTGCAAAGCAGGTTATTTCCCTTACGTTGCACTATACAAGAAAACTGGCAACAGTTTCGAACTTATGACGGAAGTCAAAGGTGATATTGATTATACAATGTCGGACGGGTGGGTAGAATTTTCGCGCGATGGTTTTTCTCGTTGCAAACTCACCAAAAACTATCTGGTAACGCTTGATTACGATTATGACAAAGGCGAGCAACCCGCCCACGGCCGCGATAATAAAACACGGCCTCACACCTTATTCGTCAGAGACCATAACGGAAACCTTCTGCGTATATTCCAACTTGACGAGCCTACGCTCAGTCTGACGGGTTGCGGAAAGGACAATATTCTCTATGCGATAATCGCCCCGCAAGACCCCGACCGCGACGAATCAGAGTCGGAATACGAGCTTGTCAGGATTGATTTGGGCGAGGCGATGGGGAAGTAATCAGCAGAGTTTCAATCTTTTATCATTCTGACTTTTGCCGCATTGCCGGTACTGCGCTCAACAAACTAAATCAACACGGCTTCCGCCAGTTTTATCCTTTGTTACAATCAGCTGTTTGTCAATGCGTTTAAGCTCATCGACGTGCGAGATGATGCCCACAAGCTTGTTGCCTTCGGTGAGCCCATTAAGGGCTTTCAGCGCCTGCTCAAGTGAGTCGCTGTCGAGCGAGCCGAAGCCTTCATCAACAAACATTGTGTCGAGCTGGATGCCGCCCGCGTTCGACTGAATCTCGTCGCTCAGGCCAAGTGCCAGCGACAGTGAAGCCTTGAACGACTCGCCGCCCGACAATGTCTTTACATCGCGCTCGGTGCCGTTGTAGTGGTCAATCACGTCCAAGTCCAATCCGCTCTGCGCACCGTTGTAAGATGCTAACTCCTTGCGTTTCAGCTCATACTGACCGTTCGACATTATCATAAAGCGAATGTTGGCGCGGTTTATGATGCGGTCGAAAAACGACATCTGAACGTACGTTTCGAATTGTATTTTCTGCTTTCCGCTGATGCTTCCAGAGGCTGTCTGGCTCAGCGCGTTTTTCCACTGATACTCGGTTTGCAAGGCTTGCAGCTTTGTGCCAGTGGCTTCAATATTTTTCAGACTTTTTGAATTAGAATCAAGACGTATTTCAAGTTTCCGTTTGTGCTGGTTTTTTGTATTCATTTCAGTTTCAATCTGTTGCTTGGCAACTTGTAATTCCTCTTTGTTGATTTTGCCGCCGTCTTTGATTTGGTCTTGCAGCCCTTTAATTATGCCGGTCAGTTTCTGAATTTCTTTGTCGCAATTGTTGTAATTTTCTGTGGTTGTGGATATTGCATTGTTAATAGCCGCGCGCTCAGTCTCAAGTTTGCTAATCTCAGTTTGTGCGTCTTTTTTGCTGGCGAATTCCAACTCTTTCTTTAGCGCCGCAATGGCTTCGGCAGAGGCATTGTGTTGCGCCTTAAGTCCCGAAATCTGCGCTGTCAGGTCGGCTGCGCGCTTTTTCTCGGCTTCGGTTTGGTTTTGCTGTTGGGGGATAATCTCATCGTTTAGTTTCTTGCGGCGCTCAACGGCTGTCTGCATTTTCACTATTTCCGATTTTATGCCTTGCAACCGTTGCGAAGTCGATGTTTTTGCATTATCAACTGTTTCATTTGTAATGATTTGCGCATCAGCACCGAAAATTTCTGCAATCTGCTTTTTCACGTTTTCGGCCAGCGATTCGCATTTGGTTTTTTGCTCGGTACACGTTATTTGCCCATTGTTGACACGTTCATCACTCTTATCAAATTCATCTTTCAACGCCTTAACTTCCTCTTTTGTTGGTGCGTTTTCAGGCATCACGGCAATTTGGGGATGATGCGTCGAACCGCACACCGGACACGGCTGCCCGTCTTTCAGCTCCTGCGCCAGAATTCCAGCTTGCGAGAGCAGGAAAAGCTCGTTTTTGCTCTCATATTCAGCAAGTTTTGTTTTTCGCTCCAACATCAGTTTTTCCAGTCCTTCTTGCCATTTTTTCAGATTGTCCGATTCTGACAAAAGTTTGTTTTGCTCCTCAATCAAATCCATCAGTTGAGTAAGTTTGCGCTCCTCCTCTTTTTGTTCCGATTCCAGCTTAAATTTCTGTTCAGCAACATTTTCCAATTGTGTAAATTCGGCTTTCAGCGTTTCGAGCTTGCTCGCATAGTCGGTTGCGTTTTTTTCGGCCGCAGCCTTTCCACTTTTGGCAGTCTGCAAATCCGATTCAAGTTTTTTAAGCTGATTTTCAGCATTTTCAAGCTCATTATATTTACCCAAGGCGGCGTTTATCTGCGCAATGCGACCGGTTTTTGCCTCCATTTCGGGTTTGCGGGCTTCCGCTGCTTGCTTTTGGCTTTCCAATGTTTTCAGCAACAACTTATCTTGCTCAAGCTGTAATTTATTGTCGTTAAGCGATTTGATGTTTGCTTCGTATTTCTCCTGAACAGCCAACTTCTCGGCAATCGCTATTCTTTTTTTGTCCAAATCGTCAAGTTCGGCAACAATCGCAGTTTTGGCTTCCGCATCGCGTTTCAGCTGCTCTCGCAGTTGCTCAACAATCAGCTCAACAGGTTGGTTTGCCTTATCAAAACCTTCAATATCAACACTTTCGATATATTGATTGACGCTTCGTTTTGCGTTGTCGAGTTCGCCAAATACTTTTTTCGCTTCGTTTTGAAGCTCCTCCTGAAACTTTCTGTAGATATCCGTTTTAAATATTTCCCTAAAAATTTCGATGCGGTCTTTTGTCGAAGTTGTAATCATTCGCATAAAATCGCCTTGCGCAATCATTGCGATTTTTTTGAACTGACCGCAATTCACGCCCATTATTTCCTTGATTTTGGCGTCAGTTTCGGTGCTGCTTGAAAAAACTTGTCCGTCAGGTGTGTACAGCGCCACTTTCTCGTTTTCTCTGATAGTTCCCTCGCCGCGCAGTTTCGGGCGGTCGTATGGAGGATTGCGGCGGATGCGGTATTGCCGACCGGCATATTCAAATTCCAACTCAACAAACGTTTCTGTCTCATTCTGAGCATATTGCGACCGCAGCATTTCGGGTTTGCGGTTCGAGCCGCTTGCCTCGCCGTAAAGCGCGTAAACTATAGCATCGAAGATAGTTGTCTTGCCTGCGCCGGTGTTGCCTGCTATCAGATACAGGCCGCTTCGCCCCAGTTTTGCAAAGTCGATGACTGTGGTGGCAGCGTATGGCCCAAAAGCCGATATTGTGAGTTTTCGTGGTAGCATATTTATTCCGATTCTCTGTTTTGTACTCTTTCCATTATCTCGTTTATAAACGACTGTTGCTCAGCCGTTAGCGACGATTCGCCGTTCTGCATCTCATAAAATTCGGCAAACAGTTCCGCCGGCGTTTTCTGCTTTGTGGCGTCGATGTTGTTCACTACAATGCTTTTTGTCTGCGTGCGCTTGTTGTCGTAGCGCAACTCCATAATTTTAGGATATATTTCCCGAAGTTTGTTGATTGCATAAGGTATTTCGTTCTCATCAGTCAGTGTTACGCGGACGAAACCTTCGCGTTCTGGTTTGCCATTGTAGAATTGAAGCGCTGTCAGCTCGTTGTAGGTGCCTCGCAAATCGAACCAATCATGCAATGGCGAAGTGGGTATAAAACTAAACTCAACACTGCCATTCGCATCCATATTGGCAATGGTTATTGTTTTATTGTCGTTCACTTCGGAGAACGAATACTTTAGCGGACTGCCGCTGTATCGTATTGTCGGTCGGTCGCAACTCTGCGGGCGGTGCAGATGTCCGAGAGCCACATAATCGAAATCCGCAAATACCTGAGCGTCAACATTATCCAATCCGCCAACGATTGTTTCCTCCGACTCGGAGCGTTCGGCGTTGGTTACAAACTGGTGGCAGATGAGCACGTTGCGCATGGTTTTGTCAATATTCATTTTTGCAATGGCCAGGCGCATGGCATCGGTGTAGGTGCTAATATCTTCATTTTCAAAAAAATGACGGACAGCCACTGGTTTGATAAACGGCAACATATAGAATGCCACCGGGCCGTCTTTGTCACTGATAATCACTGGGTTGACATCGCCTTTATAAACCGGCGACAAGTGGATGTTCTGCCGGCGCATTATCTCCGCGCCAAAGGCTATTCGCTCGGGCGAGTCGTGGTTGCCGCTGATGATGAAAATATGCGCGTCGGATGTTGCTGATTCCGTGAGATTTGTAAGAAACTCATCGAACAGTTGCACTGCCTCAGCCGACGGCACGCTTTTGTCATAAACATCGCCCGCAATCAGCACAGCGTCAGGTTTTTGCTGCCGCGCAACATCACAAATCTGCTCAAAAACGTGCCGTTGCTCCTCAATCATCGAAAAGCCATTCACATTCTTGCCAATGTGCAAATCGGATATGTGGATAATCTTCATAGTAAAAGTTATTGTGCCGACTAATCTAATCGAAAAAAACATTGAAAAACGTATATTTTTTCAACAAAAAAGCGATTGCGACAACTCGTTAAGATTGTAATCCGTGCAAAAAAAATGACATATAACAACATTCTTTTCAAACAAATCAACACAAACTTGTCTGAAAATGTATAAATTTGTAAGACTGCATCACCAGAGAATGCTTAATACTTAATTATGAGTTATTTAATCGCAGACAAGGCTGGAAAAAGCAATCTGTTGGCAAAGCATTTATTTGTCTTACCGACGGCGATTTTAATGTTTGTGCTGCCGTTAGATGCCCATTGTCAGGACGAAGCCCCTGACACACTTGCTTTTGCCGAACCAGTACAACTCGATTTCAAGCCCGTTGAAATAAAGAAACACGAGCCCGACATCGAAATGGCAAAGAAATACTGCGAAATGGCCACCGCATCGGACAACATCGACACCATAATGAAGTATGCCGCGCTCTCGCTCGAATACTGCAAACCGACCGATTCGGCTTTGTTATCGTCTGATTATTACGAACTTGGCTATGCTTATTATATTAAAGATGATGCCCGCGACGCCTTGGATTACACTTTTAAGGCGATGCACGTGTACGACGACTCTACAAAGAACAAATACGTTGCGCAGGCCTGCCTTGGAGTGGGGCTTTGCTACGAGGATTTGAACGTTCCCGACAGCATCTTCCTTTATTTCAACAAGGCGCTGAATATCTACATCACGTTGCAGGATACGTCGGGTATCTGTCAGTCATACAAAGACATAGGCGATGTGTATACAAATATGAAAATGTTTGCCAATGCCGAAGAAGCCTACCGCAAGGCTTTGCACTACTCCACTCTTCTGAACGACACACTGGATATGGCAACACACTACCGCTGCATAGGCCAGCTGCTTGCGAAAAAATCGGACACCCTAATCAACAGCGCCATTGAGAATCTAAGAAGATCGATTTATCTGTTCGAATCGAAAGAGACTGACAATGAGAATTATATCACCATAAAACATTGGACTTACACCGACCTTGCCCGGACATACATCAAGGTGGCGAACCAGACAGGCAATCGGGCGTACGCCGACAGCTGCTACATGTATATCCGTAAGGTGGGCAACTATAATCTGAAAGTAGGCGACCCTTTCAGCTACCTTCTCGACCGCTACACATACACCGATTATCTTGTATTTTTCCACCGGTACAACGAGGCGCTTGACAACTTGCTGAAACTGGAGAAGTTTTTCGACGACGACTCTCCCGCCGCAGACCGGAAAACCTACCACCGGCGCCTTTATGAAGTCTATCTGCACCTTGAGGACTACAAAAACGCCCTGGCTCACTACAAGAGATACGACGAGTACAAGTCGGAGCAAGTGGACGAGAACACTCTCAACTCGATAAAAAACGCCGAGGTGGAGCGCACCCGAATGATTGAGGCGCTGAAACTCGAAAACGAGGAGAAACTTCACGCCGCCGAGCGCCGCCGGATGCGCATTGTCAACATTTCGCTCATCAGTGGCTTGGGGTTGGTGCTGCTGCTGATATTCTACATTGCCAGAGTGCTGCATATAAAGCATAAAGCCAATGCCGAACTTTCTGAGAAAAACGCCAAACTGGCTGAGCAGGCCGAGGAGATCCGGGCGCAAAATGACGAGATCCAGGCTCAGAACGACGAGATAATGGAAAAAAATGAGGAGATTATGGCTCAAAACGATGCGATTCTGAAGCAGAATGAGGAGATTCATGCTCAGGCCAAGACCATCAAAGAGCAAAGCGAGGAGATTCACGACAGCATCAACTACGCCCGCCGTATACAACGCTCGCTGCTAACGCCGTCGAAAACCATTGCAACAATCTTCCCCGACTATTTCATACTCTACAAACCACGCAACGTGGTCAGCGGCGACTACTACTGGGTGGGCCAGTTTGGCGACAACAAAGTGAGCATTGTGGCCGATTGCACCGGTCACGGCGTGCCGGGCGGTTTTATGAGCGTATTGGGAATGGCCAACTTAAATTATATTGTGGCTCAAGAGATTAGCCCCGACCGGATTCTAAACCACCTACGCGAGGCCATAATCACCAACCTGCGCCAACGCTCCGATGTCCACACCGCGCTGCACGATGCCGAACACCCCTCAGCGCAAGTCGACACTAGCGACCGCAGCCGCGACGGCATGGACATTGCCGCTTACGTGGTGAACGAGAAGCAGATGACTCTCACCTTTGCCGGTGCCAACAATCCGCTGGTGCTCATCCGCGACAACGAGGTGCAGGTGTTCAAGGCCGACAAAATGCCCGTTGGCATCCACGAGTGTCTCGACCCGTTCCAATGCACCACCATCGACATTCAAAAAGGTGACTGCATATATACCTTCTCCGATGGATTCCAAGACCAATTCAATGCCGAAACGGGCAAGAAATTCATGAGCAAGCGCCTCCGCGAACTGCTTCTCGAAATCCATCAGCAGCCAATGGCCGAACAGAAGAAAATGCTGAACGTTGTGTATGAGGAATGGCGCGGCCCCGCTGAGAATCAGACTGACGATGTGGTTATAATGGGCGTAAGAATTTGACAAGACCAATAATCAGGCAAACAGACAATGAAGCTCAAAACAAAATACTTCCTAACCCTGCTGACAGCCGCCTTCATGCTGCCCCATATTGGCTGGGCGCTAGATGACAATTCTGATTCTGAGAACGGCGAAGATCTGCACCAACCAGAAATCGACAGCCTGATAAACCTCATAAAGCCCGATTCATCAGACAGCTTCAAGGCTAGAATATATTGTGAAATATCAGGCATCTCCATCAACCTCGACTCCTGCCTGAAATATGCCATGCTCTCGCTCGAGCACTGCAAGGAAACAGATTCATTGCTGATTGCCCATAATTTTTATCACATTGGTGATGTGTACTTTATGAAAGACGAGCCACGCACATCGCTGCAATACCGCTTAAACGCAGCCGACATATTCGGCAAACTGGATAAAAAATGGGAGGCAAAAACATTCATCGTCATCGGCAATTGCTATAACTTTTTGAGTATCAGCGACAGTATCTTCCCTTATTTCAACCATGCCTTAAAGTATTTTATTGAGACCAAGGACACCAACCAGATTTCGTATACATACCAGGTGATGGGCGATGTTTACCATGATATGAATCTAAACTCCACCGCTGACGAAAACTACCGGAAAGCACTGGAATATGCCACTCTTTCAAAGGACACGCTGGAAATGGCATATAGCTATTACCTTATTGGTGAGAACCTTTTCGCGCAGTCAGACACACTATCCTTTCAGGCGATTGCCATGCTCAAACAGTCGGTATCACTATTCGAGTCAAAAAAACACATCGACATATACTACATCGACGGAATGTTTGGAGCCTATTCACTGCTCTCCGAAGCGTATATCAAGGCTGCAAAACTGACTGGGAAAAATGAATATGCCGACAGCTGCTACTTCTACATCAAAAAAGTCGGTAATCATAATCTTACAAACGGAGCGATTCCTAATTATATCTTAGACCGCTATATTTACGTCAGTTACCTTGTCTTTTACAAAAAATACAACGACGCGCTTGCTGAATTACTGAACCTGGGGCAGTATATCAACGACAACAGCCCCGACTATAGCCTGAAAGACTACCACAATTATCTTTATGAGGTCTACTCCCATATCGGCGACTATAAAAACGCTCTGGCGCACTATATGAAAAGCGTTGAATATCGATTCAAAACACTCAACGACAGTGCCTTCAACTCTTTGAAAAACGCCGAAGTGCAACGCATGAGAATGCTCGAAGAGCTGAAACTTGAAAATGCCGAGAAACTGCACACTGCCGAAAAACTTCGAATGCGCATAATCATTTTCTCGCTCGTCGGCGGCCTGTTTCTGGTTTCGCTTCTGGTGTTCTACGTTTTCAGGGTGTTGAGAATCAAACACAAAGCCAACACAGAGTTGTCGGCAAAAAACATCCTTCTGGCCGAGCAGAAAGAGGAGATACAGTCGCAACGCGACCACATTGAGACGCAGAACCAGCAGATACAGTCGAGCATCAACTACGCACGGCGCATCCAAAGCGCGCTGCTCACGCCGCAAGAGGCCATCGGCAGCGTTTTTCCCGACCATTTCGTGCTCTACAACCCGCGCGATGTGGTGAGCGGCGATTTCTACTGGGTGGGACAGTTTGGCGACAACAAAGTATGCATTGTGGCCGACTGCACCGGGCACGGCGTGCCTGGCGGCTTCATGAGCATCCTGGGAATGACCAACCTCAACTATATTGTGGGACAGGAGCTCCAACCCGACATCATTCTCGACAAACTGCGCAACGCCATAATACGGAGCCTGAGGCAGAACGAAGGCATAAATGAAGACATAACCGCACAAGTGCTCGACGGCATGGATGTGGCCGCATACGTGGTCAACGAGCGGCAGATGACACTCACCTTTGCCGGAGCCAACAATCCGCTCGTGCTCATCCGCGACAACAAAGTGCAGATGCTAAAAGGCGACCGCATGCCTGTCGGGATTCACTTCCGCATCGCCCCGTTCAAATGCACCACCATCGACATCAAACACGGCGACTGCATCTACACCTTCTCCGACGGCTATCAGGACCAGTTCGCCGACGGAACGCACAATAAATTCACCGCACAGCGGCTGCGCGACCTTCTGCTCGAAATACACCAGCGCCCCATGAACGAGCAGCGCGAGGTGCTGAACCGCACCTACGAGGAGTGGCGCGGCCCCGCTGAAAACCAAACCGACGATGTGGTTATAATGGGCGTAAGAATCTGACTTGGATTGGCTTGATTAACTGAGCAATATGCGTGAAGCGCCACATATACAAGGTGAATGACGCGCTCAAAAAACGGGTGAACAAATAAAAATGACTACTTTTGTGCCAAAAAAAAGATGAGGCGAAGATTGACACCAAGACTCCTTCTCACTTTGCTTATGGCGGCGATGCTGCATACCTTGCCGGCAACAGCACAAGACGACGATGATCCCATCGGCCCCATCCAACAACAAATCGACAGCCTGCTGAACCTTATAAAACCCAATTCGCCAGATAGCGTCAAGGCTTTCTACTACAATAAAATATCAGAGATAACCAGTAGCGTCGACACCACAATAAAATACGCCCTTCTATCTTTGGATTTCTGCAAAGAGCAGGACAAATTTCTGATTGCCACCAACCATCGGTTCATTGCCTGGGGGTACTGGATGAACGATGATACAAAAACTGCCCTGCCATATCTTTTGAAAAGTACAGAACTGTTTAATCAGGATAGTAACATCTATCAACTTGAACAGAACTACCGGCTGCTATCGAGCTTTTACGAAGAGCTGAACAAGCCCGACAGCATAAAATATTACATCAACAAAGCGCTTGAGATTGATATGATGCTGAAAGACACCACACTCATATCAAAATGTTACAAAACATTATGCAGCATATACAGCAAAAAAAACTTTCACCAAGAAGCTGTACAGCATATTCTGAAAGCCATTGAACTTGACTCATTGAGTGGCGACATGCTGGAATACGCATTTTGCTATTTCCGCCTTGGCGAATTATACTCACTTAATTACTCCAGCTCGATCTCATCAAACCAAAAGGCGAAAAAATATCTTCTAAAATCCATTCGTTTGCAAGATTCGATAAACTCGGACCAATACTATTACATCCATAACAAATATCTGGCATACAGTTCGCTTGCCGATGTCTACATCAATCTTGCCAAAGCCACCGCCAACAACAAATACGCCGACAGCTGCCTATACTATATCAAGAAGGCCGTCGACTTCTTTCTTACACAAGGAAGTACCGGAAACGCCATTTCCACAGGTTACACTTACGTTGAATATCTGCTATTCCAGAAACAATATAACGAGGCTCTGGCGTTCATGCAGCGTCAGAAAAAATATTTTAAGGACGACGCCAAACCCAGCAAAAACAGAGACTACTATTGTTATCTGAAGAAGATATACGTTCATCTTGGCGATTACAAAAACGCCTATAAGTGTCTTGAGAAAGAGACTGAATATAATGACGCTTTCATAAACGACAGCACGATGAACTCACTGGCCGAAGTAAAAACTGAGCAAGCCATGCTGATAGAGCGGATGGACCGTAAAAATGCCGAAGATCTGTACAACTCAGAAAAACGGCGGATGCACGTGATAATCATATCGCTCTGGGCGGGATTGGGATTGGTTACCATTGTCATCGGTTTGATTATAAGACTCTTGGTGATAAAAAAACGCGCCAACGCAAAACTGTCGGAGAATAACATCCTACTGGCCGAGCAGAAAGAGGAGATCAGGTCGCAACGCGACCACATTGAGACGCAGAACCAGCAGATACAGTCGAGCATCAACTACGCACGGCGCATCCAAAGCGCGCTGCTCACGCCGCAAGAGGCCATCGGCAGCGTTTTTCCCGACCATTTCGTGCTCTACAACCCGCGCGATGTGGTGAGCGGCGATTTCTACTGGGTGGGACAGTTTGGCGACAACAAAGTATGCATTGTGGCCGACTGCACCGGGCACGGCGTGCCTGGCGGCTTCATGAGCATCCTGGGAATGACCAACCTCAACTATATTGTGGGACAGGAGCTCCAACCCGACATCATTCTCGACAAACTGCGCAACGCCATAATACGGAGCCTGAGGCAGAACGAAGGCATAAATGAAGACATAACCGCACAAGTGCTCGACGGCATGGATGTGGCCGCATACGTGGTCAACGAGCGGCAGATGACACTCACCTTTGCCGGAGCCAACAATCCGCTCGTGCTCATCCGCGACAACAAAGTGCAGATGCTAAAAGGCGACCGCATGCCTGTCGGGATTCACTTCCGCATCGCCCCGTTCAAATGCACCACCATCGACATCAAACACGGCGACTGCATCTACACCTTCTCCGACGGCTATCAGGACCAGTTCGCCGACGGAACGCACAATAAATTCACCGCACAGCGGCTGCGCGACCTTCTGCTCGAAATACACCAGCGCCCCATGAACGAGCAGCGCGAGGTGCTGAACCGCACCTACGAGGAGTGGCGCGGCCCCGCTGAAAACCAAACCGACGATGTGGTTATAATGGGCGTAAGAATCTGACAAAGGCCGGCAAAATGCGTGGCTGACACCAGCGTTGCGCACCCAAACAAAAATGGCTGCCACTCTCCCACGACGGCCATTTTCCTAACTTAAAAACTGATGGTTATTTATCTGTCCGCAAGGGCGTCACGCTTTCGCGATACGGCAAGGCGTATATCGCGGCCTTGCGGAAGCTCTGCAAATAAAAAAGGCCGCCCTTATTTGGACAGCCTCTTTTGTGTCTTGTACCCGGAGCCGGTCTCGAACCGGCACGTCCATTACTGGACACAGGATTTTAAGTCCGGCGCGTCTACCAATTCCGCCATCTGGGCAACCTTATAGTAGAACAAAAAAAAAGAGCGAGAAACGGGACTCGAACCCGCGACCCCGACCTTGGCAAGGTCGTGCTCTACCAACTGAGCTATTCTCGCGATTGCGGTTGCAAATGTAGGGCAAATTACGTTTTGTGCAACAGATTGGCTCGTTTTTTTTCATGTTTTTTACATCTTCAATGATATCAACAGATTACACCGCCAATAAGCATCGGCAAACGGCCACAAAAAACGGTATATCACGAGCGAATAATGGCATACGGTAGGCCATACGCCAGTATTCGCAAACAAACTCCAGCTGTAGGATGCGAGAAAAGTGCAAATTAGTACCCCAAAAAACGGGCTGAAAGCCCAACTCATCAATAGCCCAACGCAGAGTGAGCGCAGCAAGCGGCACGTTGGGTGATGCGACCCCCGCACACCATAGCGCGCTGTAAGCGCAACTCATACAAAATTGCGTTTTTATGAATTGCCCCTACAGGGCGCCAACGTTAATCGGCAACGTTTCCCAAGGCGCCGCTGCGCTTGCCCTGGACTATGTTGTTTTGCGCCTTCAGCGCGCTATGTTCGGATAAATTTGGATTCGCTTAATTGGAGAATGCCTGTGCAAATCAGTGTTTTCTGTGTAATCTGCACGAGGTTTTTAATTGCACGCCCTAGCGGGTGGAAATTGTTATTTCAAAAACGTCTGAAAGACGTGATTTGCATAACCGGCTGTAACAAACCAACGCGAAAACAGCACGCATAAAATGGTAAATTTTGCAAACCAACCACTCCGTTTATTCTCCTCTTGAATAAAAACGGCCACAAACCAAGAAAATAACGCTCACACTATAACCTGCTGTAATACAACGCATTACGGGGGGGGGGGGACAAAAATCGAAAATCATTTGGCCGTTCTTGGGTAGCTCATAAAAAAATATGCATGTTGTCATGGTTCTCAAGCGAGACGAGCCGCAGAAAACTTATATAAAACATTATTTTACAACGCCATACACATCCATAACCCACAAAACACACAAATTTGATATAAAAAAACATTAATTTTTTATTTGCATTGTTGACAAATGTCATATACATTTGAATTGTACTAATCACAATTAAAGAATTGATCTAATACTCAATTAACGGAGTTGAACCATTATAATAGTTTTTGAATTTGATTTGAAAGCTAACAAAAAGAGAAGGAGTGGGAACGCCAGCCTTGCAAACGAAGCGTATTTCCACCCCTTCGGGTTCAATTTCAAGTATCTAACTTAAAACTGATGCCGCAAAAGTACAAAATATTACCACACCTCATGCATTAAGGCATGAAACCCTGCACGGCTCAAGGAGCTGATGACAGCAAAGGAGGATTTATAGCCAATGGAATATCTTCCTATACAGCAAACAAATTATTTAGCCTGCGGCCTTAAAAACAAAGGAAAGGGCGGAGGTAAAACTTTTAAAATTAAGAAAAATGAAACTTAGAAATAAAATTTTGGCTATGGCCGTGGTAGCTGTGGCAGGTATTAGTGCCTATATTGCCAATGACACCAAATCGACTAACCTTTCTGATTTGCAGTTGAAAAACGTTGAAATGTTGGCTGAAGCCCAGGAACCTGGAGGTCCATCCTATTGTTTTGGAACACGTTCCTGGTGTTATGCTGAGGGCAGACCAGGCGTCCACTCATTTTTCGATGCCAATTAATTGTTAAAGAACGGAATTATGAAACTAAAAAACATAATTTTAGGTATGGCAGTAACTGCTGTAGCAGGTATTAGTGCTTATATTGCAAATGACACCAAATCGGCTAACCTATCTGATTTGCAGTTGAAAAACGTTGAAATGTTGGCTGAAGCCCATGAACCCGGAGCTCCATCCTATTGTTATGGTAGACGTTTCTGGTGTCCTAGTGAGAGCAAACCAGGCATCCAAACATATCTCCCTGTCCGTTAGTAATTTAAAGAAGCCATAGAAATGTTGGCTTTAGGCAATGACTTCGAAATTTATTTGGGTACACATGTAGGAGATGTTCAAGTTTGTGAAAAAACTATCCCCAAAGACAGGGATATTTTATCGGAGTAAACTATAACATCCCGTGTCCGTGGTGTGATTAATTTAGCAAGAGATTGTCCTCATGGCTGTCTCTTGCATTTTTTAAAATACAGATATGAAAACTCGTTTAATTATTTTAACATTTATAGCCTTTTTATGCTCGTGTAGTAATAGCACCGAAGAAGGGTTATCTAAATTATTTTCAACAACACAAAAAGTCAATACAATATCATGTTTTTCCAAACATGGTAATGATTTGCTTAATCCAAGATTGATGGCTGTTGATAGTGTGAATTTTTATTTTTATGAGAGCTCGGCAGATTCCATGGTTTTAGCTGTGAATAAAAGAAATGATTTGAAAAAACGTTTTTTAGCTAAGGGTCAAGGTCCGATTGATGCCGTTTCGGCAGAATCCATGTATGTTGCCAATGGAAAGGTTTATTTTTATAATTTGACTTTAAGGAAAGTTTTATGCTATGATGAGGAAACTGGAGTTGTCAATGTCGATTCCAGCGCCACGAATTTTGTTCTTAACAATATGATTTCCACTTCTTTGGCCTTTGATGGAGATATGGGGATATATCCCATCTTGAACAATGAGAATAGATTCGTTATTAAATCGCAAGAGCAAGAAGCATATTTTGGCAAGATTGAAGACACTCGCGAATATTCATCAATAGAGTACGGTTGGATTTTGCAACCAATGACAGATGTCAATCCTATTCAAAAGAAACTATTTTGGGGGTCAGGAATGGGGGATGTATACGGCATTTATGATTACTCTGACATTAACAATATTAAAGAGATATGTCTGCAATTATATGAGATGCCTGTCACAAGTGAAATTGAGAAGACAGCTTATACTGGCGATACAAGAATAGGAATCTTAAGTGTAACATCAAATCAGGATTACATTTTTGCATTATATTCAGGCAAACTGATTAAATCGGTGTTGCGTAGTATGAGTGATGAGGACAAGTTGGAACTTGCGAATAATATTTTGGTATTTGACTGGAGTGGAAATCCGATAAAAAGAATAGTGGTAAACCATGATTTGCGAGATATTGATTATGATAAATATGAAGACAAGTTATATGGCATTGAATTAGACGGTGAATATTCATTGTGCCAAATACCATTGGAGCCATGAAAAACAGATGCCTTTTATTGATATTGTGCATATGTGTATTTGTCTCTTGCCAAAATACGGGCAAATCGAAAATAATGAATCGTTATGCAGAGTTATTGAAATCAGAAATACTGTTTCCTGATTCAATGATTTTTGTTAAAGACATTTTTGATACGGTTCAAGTAGATTTCAATAATAAAATCAAAGTTGTCACATATAACGATTCTGCGGGATGTTTGAATTGTAACCTTGGTTTGTCAAAGTGGATTGACTTTATTGAATGTGTTGATTCATTAACAAATGGAAATGTGGCTTTCATAAATATTGTTAATATACGACATCTTACTACACTTAAAGACGTTGTTTACGGCAATAGATTCCATTATCCGTTGTTTATTGATTCTGAAGATAAGTTCAATAATTTGAACAAATTGCCTGATGATTATCAATTCCGGACATTTCTCCTCGACGAGAACAACCGGGTTGTTCTTATAGGCAATCCTGTTCAGAATCAAAAAATTCGTGACTTATACATACGCACCATTTGTGAGCGTTTGGGTGTTAAAACTGATTTAAATGTTGTTTCAAAGCCATTAAATCAAAATAAAAGCTTAGGAACATTCAATTGGAAAGCAGAACAGACGGCGACCTTTACAATACATAACACAAGCAATGAGCCAATGTTAATTGACACACTCTACTCCTCGTGCGAATGCACAACTGCGGAAATAGACAAATACAGCATTGAACCTGCTGACAGCGCAATTGTGACCATAACATTTAAGGCGGAAAAGCCGGAGATGTTTATGCGTGAAGTGTATATCGATGTTCAAGGAAAGGAACAAATAGTGCTGAGTATTGAAGGCGAAGCTGTTGAGTAAATGGTTTGTGAGTATCCGATACCCCGTTGAAATGCGACTAAAGCCACAAGAAATATATTTGAAATATAAAAATATAATAGCAATATGTGTCATATACTATTCTCGATTCTGATTCATTGTGCTTTTTGATGATTCTTTATGGAGAATGATGTATTAAAAACGTGAAGTAGGCGGAGTGATTTTGAAAATCGACGCCAATCTGCCCTATGTTAAACACTCAACAAGGAGGTTAACGCTGCAAACATACGGAACACACTGCTTTTTGGCTGCGCGACTGCAGCAGTTGCGAGCCAACTCAGTTGCTGCCGCAAACGGAGTCTCCAATTCGGCAGTATGCCAACGGACAATGCGCAACCGTTTGGTATTACTTTTAGAAGCAATTAATTTATAAACTTTAAAAATTTAAGAAATGAAACGTATAAACAAATTTTCGATTATGGCTGTGGTAGCGATTGCAGCCGGCATTAGCGCTTACAATGCAAATACGACCAAACAAACAAAATTCTCCGATTTGCAAATGGAGAACCTGGAGGCTTTGGCTGATGGAAACGAAGCAATTAATGGTTCTTGTGTTGGTGATCATCACGGTTGTCCCGTTGAACCTCATGTTGGCTATTTTTATATATACCGCCGCTAATTTTATATGCGGGCACATTTTAACATGTGCCCGCATTTTTGGTATAAACGGCCAGATTTGAGTATACGAATTTCAGCAGATACACAACAAGTAGCCCAAGACACTGGAACCCATTTTAATATTTCAAGTGTTTTTGTTTATATATATGACATACAGTACAGCGACAAACATTTTTTGTGTGGGTAGATGACGATGTAATGGCATTGAGAGTGTTCCGCCGCGTTTTCTCTGTAATGGATTATTGATGATGAATTTAATGTTTTGGGAGAGACGCTTATGCCAGAAAACACATACAACCCAAATATGTTTTTTATTAATGAGGCAGGACTGTGGATTTCAACAAACCATCCTGATAATCCCGATTTTGACGAAGATGTCATAAACTTTAAATTATTTACATTGAAAAAGAGAAACTAATGTTTCAAGGATTGAAAACCAACATTTTAATTTGCGATAAGCACATCATTGCTGACATTCTGGAAGCATGCGCCATTACCGCTTGACAAGCTGAATCTGTTTCGAAACAGAATTTGATTTTATACAAAGAAAGTTCTGCCCAAAAGCATTTATACACCAAATTCAAAGTATGTGTGTAACACACTGTAACGCAGGGTGTTGCGCGGAAAGGCGAAAATCAAAACCATTTGACCGTTTTGGGTTCGGTCATAAAAAAACATACATCTTATCACAAACCACTTTCCGTTAAGAAAAAGGCAATCGCGTAATGCATTAATTTCAATGTGATAGACAATGTTTCTTTATGGGTGGAGTTATTTAAAAGCAAAAAAATGCAATAATAATATTTGTAAATTTGACAAATATCATATATGTTTGGGTTGTATTTATCTACAAATTCATTTTGTGTGAATACTCAATTAACGGAGTTGAACCATTATGATAGTTTTTGAATCTAATTTGGAAGCTAACAAAAAGAGAAGGAGTGGGAACGCCAGCCTTGCAAACGAAGCGTATTTCCACCTCTTCGGGTTCAATTTCAAGTGTCTAACTTAAAACTGATGCCGCAAAAGTACAAAATATTACCACACCTCATACCTCAGGTATGAAACCCTGCACGGCTCAAGGAGCTGGTGGCAGCAAAGGAAGAGTTGTGCTTTAATGGCGGTTCTTCCGAAATAATCAAACTATTTTTTACACGTCTGCACCATATAAAACAAAGAAAAATGGTGCGGGCAAAAACTTTAAAAATTTAATAAAATGAAGCTTAGAAATATGTTTTTAGCTATAGCAGTAGCTGCAGTGGCTGGCATTAATGTATACAAAGCAAATGATGTAATGGATCAGCAAAACAATCTCTCATTGTTAACTGTTGAGAATATTGCAGAAGCAGGAGACGCTTTTCCAATAGTGGAATGTGGTACAAGTAGTAGTGTTGAAGCATGGTGGTCTAATGGTTATCTTTGTGCAGAACTTAAATCGGATAGCTATACGCTTACGGGTTATTGCGATGGATCCTCTCATGAGTGTACAGTATGCTGGCGTGGCATAACTTTTAATGGGGGACAAAATGGTATATTCACTTGCTAGTAGTCAATATAACTTTTATTAAATAGGGGAATGTACAAATGGGTACATTCCCTTTCATAAAAATTAATATTTATGAAATACGTTAAATCTATTTTGATATTGTTGGCTTTGACAATAACATCATGCCAACAAAAAACAAGGATGATAGATTATTCGGACAAAGTAACATATCTAACCGAAGACAATATCCCCCCGATACAAAACCTTGAATTTGAAAAAATTGAATTACCTGAAGACGAATGTATGTTTTCTTTATTTTATGTTTATGATGATACTTTTCTAGTTATCCTTCCCTTAAAGCCAGACTCTGTCTGCATGTCAGT
>CAMHPA010000033.1 GCA_946186925.1 uncultured Bacteroidota bacterium
AACAATATACTAGAAAAGCTATTGAAATAGATTCGTTAATGAATGATTCGTTAAATTATGCATATAGTTATTCTTATTTGGGCGATATATATATTTCAAAATTCGAAGAAAGTTCTGTCATCGAAGATGCTCTAAAAGCTAAAAACTACCATAAAACAGCTATTAAAATATTTGAAACTATCGATACAGACAAAGAAATATTTGTATCAGCAAAGTATTTATCATACAGTATTTTATCCAGCATATATATAAACCTTGCTTATAAAACAAACAACGACAACTATGCCGACAGTTGTGCTTACTACCAGAAAATAGGTTTTGATTACTTTAAACAACAGCACAGTACACACAATATTGTAATGACTGGTTATACGTATGTAAGCTATCTAAAATACCTGAAGAAATATAAAGAAGCATTACAATATTTGTTTAGTCTTAAGCAGTACATACACGAAGAAACTTCAAAGTTGTCATTGAAAGATTACAATAGCCAATTAAAAGAAGTGTATCTGCTTCTGGGAGATTATCGTAGTGCTTACGAATGTTTTGAAAAGGAAACAGAATACAAAGAAGCCCATCTCAACGACAGCTCGATGACAGCTTTGGCCGAGATGAAAACCGAGCAGGCAATGATGATTGAACGGATGGACCGCGAAAAAGCCGAAGCAATTCACATAGCCGAAAAGCAAAAAATGCGCATAATCATCTTCTCTCTCGTTGCCGGGCTGGCTCTGATTTCGCTTTTGGTGTTCTACATCTTCAGAGTGCTTAAACTCAGAAAGACGGCTAATGCCGTGCTGGCTGAGAAAAACCAGCTTCTGGCGGAGCAGAACAACAAGCTGGCCGAGCAGAAAGAGGAGATTGAGTCGCAGCGCGACCACATTGAGGCGCAGAGCAAAGAGATTCAAGCCAGCATAAACTACGCGCAGCGGATTCAGCGGGCTCTGCTCACTCCCGACGAGGCCATCGGCAGAGTCTTTTCCGACTACTTTCTGCTCTACAAACCGCGCAGCGTGGTCAGTGGCGATTTCTACTGGGTAGGTCAGTTCGGCGACAACAAGGTCTGCATTGTTGCCGACTGCACAGGCCACGGCGTGCCGGGCGGTTTTATGAGCGTGCTGGGTATGACCAACCTCAACTACATTGTAAGCCAGGAGATAGCCCCCGACGCCATTCTGAACAAACTGCGCGAGGCCATAATCTCGAACCTCAGGCAGAGCAACAGCGACGAGAATCTGAACGCACAAGTGTACGATGGTATGGACGTGGCCGCCTACGTGGTGAACGAAAAGCAGATGACTCTCTCGTTTGCCGGAGCCAACAATCCGCTGATTTTGATTCGTGACAACGAGGTGCAAATCATCAAACCCGACAGAATGCCGGTGGGCATCTCAATAATGATGAAGCCGTTCAACACGGTAACAGTGGAGCTGCGCAAGGGCGACTGCCTCTACACATTCTCCGACGGATTCCAAGACCAATTCGGCTACAACAAAGACCGCAAGTTCCAGAAAAGCCGACTGCGCAATCTTCTGCTCGAAATTCACACCCGCCCTATGAGCGAGCAGCGCGAGCTGCTGAACCTTGTGTTCAAAGAGTGGCGCGGCCCCGCCGAAAACCAAACCGACGACGTGGTGATTATGGGTGTGAGAATTAATTGATTAAATAGCTGGACGTGTGAAAACTTGAAGTCCGGAAGGCCGCTCGGTATTTCAATGCCGCTCCAATCGCACAGCAAAAACTATTTCAATGGCAACGAGGCTTTTAAACCGGGTATGGCAAACTCTATTTGGTCAGCAATGATAATTTTCACTCGTGCTAGTGTAGACGCTGATACTGATTTTCGCGTAAGCGGTTTCGAAGGAAGAATTTAGAGAATTGCCAATTGACATTTTTCTTGTAGTTTTGGCGCGTATGAAGCGCATTCTTCTTTCAATATTGGCGATGTTTTCCATAGCAACTGCTTTCGGGCAGCTGTCGGTTGGTGTGCGGGCTGGTTTTGGGGCTTATGGAGTCCATTTTGAGCCGCCGTCGCTCAATGGCAATCAGGTTTCTCTCTATGAGCCGAGTTTTGGTTTTGTGGCTATCTATAACGATAGAAACAACGCCGGCCTCCAATTTGAAGTCAATTATGCCGTGAAGGGATGGCGTGAGCAGGACAAGGATTCGAGCCATTTCTCGTACCGGCATGAGCTGTCATACATTGAAATCCCACTGATGACGCATTTCGAACTCGGGCGCGGCTGGTTCCGCATTTACGGTCTGGTGGGACCATATATCGCATTCAAACGCGGGGAGTCTACCATGGCAAAAAACTATGATGTCTATATTGACAACAATCCTTACGATTTGTATAATCAAAAAGTGCGCAAGATCGACTTCGGAAACAAGGCGGGTGTCGGTTTCCGAGTTAATTTTGGTCAGCGTTTTTCGGCTTTCGCCGATGTGCGATACGATCTTCAGCTTGCCGGCGGACAGAACATTTTCAAGCAGCAGCCTAACGGCATCCAGGCTTCGCGCATAACAGAGCTTAGTGGATCGCTGGGATTGGTCTTCAATATTTTACCGCAGCGCACTGTCGAGACCAAAGAATACTATATTCCCAAAGAGGGTATCGACGAGTAATCTGATGAGAGTGGAAAATAAGCTGTTGCCTACTGTTTCAGAAAATGGAAGGCGTTGAACAGCTTTATGCGGTGGCCGACGCGGAGGTCAGGAGTGGGCTGCATAATTTTGACAACGGCTTCAAAAATATTGTCAGGCGAGTATCCGCAAATCTCATAAAGCTCGTGCGACGCACCATGCTCAACAAACTTATCGGGGATGCCGAGTCGCACCACATTGGCCGTGAAATTGTGGTCGGCCATGAACTCAAGGACGGCGCTTCCGAAGCCGCCGCTCAGCACGCCGTCTTCTATAGTAATAATTTTATTAAACCGCTTGAACACGTTGAGTAACAATTCGGTATCCATCGGTTTGACGAACCGCATATCGTAGTGAGCGTAATCGATGCCGTGCTCTAAAATCTTGTCAGCCACTTCTTTGA
Source organism: uncultured Bacteroidota bacterium (assembly GCA_946186925.1). Classification (GTDB taxonomy): domain Bacteria; phylum Bacteroidota; class Bacteroidia; order Bacteroidales; family SZUA-534; genus RUG13583. The sequence continues at coordinate 3,047 of CAMHPA010000033.1, forward strand.
CAAAATTGCCGGTGTTGCCAATGGTGAGAATGGCCACATCAGTGCCTTCGCGGATGGTGCGGGCCTTGCCTATCGGAATCAGCTCAAATGGGCCGTGCCAATTGTTGCCTGGCGCTTTTCCGCGCGGATAGCGGATAGAGAAGGGTCCGGCGGGCTTGTGCTGCGCGGTGTACATCATGTTGCGCAACTCGTGCTCGTCCATTGGGGCGGCAATGGTCATATTGGGGATGCTGCGCATGAAGGCTATATCGAAAGCGCCGTGGTGCGTGGGGCCGTCGGCACCAACAATGCCCGCGCGGTCAAGGCAGAAGACAACATTCAGATTCTGCAGAGCCACATCGTGAATAATTTGGTCATAAGCGCGCTGCATGAACGATGAGTAGATGTTGCAGAACGGCACCATGCCCTGTGCGGCCAAGCCAGCGGCAAAGGTTACGGCGTGCTCTTCGGCAATGCCCACATCGAACGTGCGCTCTGGCAGTTTTTCCATCATTATGTTCATGCTGCAGCCTGTTGGCATGGCGGGTGTGATGCCCACAATCTTCGGGTTGCGCTCAGCGAGCTCAAGCAGCGTGTGGCCGAACACATCCTGATAGCGCGGACGGTTGTCGGTCTTGCCTTTGATGATTTCGCCGGTCTTTTTGTCGAACAAGCCCGGTGCGTGCCATGTGGTCTGGTCCTGCTCGGCCTGCGGGAATCCCTTGCCCTTCACCGTCTTGATATGCAGCAGCTTGGGACCCGGAATGCGTTTCAGGTCGTCGAGCACGCGGGCAAGATAGACAACATCGTGGCCGTCGATGGGGCCGAAATAGCGGAAATTCAGGGCTTCGAACAGGTTGCCCTGCTTCATCAGGATGGCCTTCACGCCATGGTCTATTTTCTGAATAAGCGCCTGAGTGTTAGGTCCGAAGCGGTTCAGCTTTCCTAAAACGTTCCAAACATCTTCCTTCAGTTTGTTGTAGCGCTGCGATGTCGACACATCGACCAAATAATCTTTGAAAGCGCCCACGCTCGGGTCGATGGCCATGTTGTTATCGTTTAGAACCACAAGCAAATTAGTCTTTTGCACGCCTGCGTTGTTGAGTCCTTCAAAAGCCAATCCGCCGGTCATCGAGCCGTCGCCGATGATGGCCACCACATTGCGATCGGTCTCGCCTTTGAGCTTGGCACCCATGGCCAAACCCAAAGCGGCTGATATTGAAGTTGATGCGTGTCCGGCGCCAAAAGCGTCGTACTCACTCTCGCTGCGCTTGGGGAAACCTGATATGCCATGCAGCAGCCGGTTCGACGGGAACTGGTCGCGGCGGCCGGTGAGAATCTTATGGCCGTAAGCCTGATGCCCCACGTCCCAAACAAGCTGGTCATAAGGCGTATTGTACACATAATGAAGGGCAACCGTGAGCTCAACTACACCTAAACTTGAACCAAAATGACCGGGGTGCTTGCTCACCACATCGATAATGTACTGGCGCAGCTCGTCGCAAATGGCGGGCAACTCTTCGACCTTGTATTTCTTAAGGTCGTCGGGCGAATTTATGTTCGAAAGATATTTCCCTGCGTCAGGCATTGCCGTGTGTATTAACCGTTATTTCAAAAGCGCACAAATATAAAGGTGTGTTCTTTATATTATTCGTTTGCGGGGAGGTTTTGTTCGGCATTTTTTTTCGGATGACACTATTAGTTGGATTGGTCTGTTCTTTTTTGCCATCGACGTAGCAGAGGTTTTCGAGCAAGGGTGCCGGATGGCTTATTCCAGATTTCTGATTTTTTCCTCGATGCGCTCGCGCTCCGATGCTTTGGGTACGAATTTAAGCAGGGCTGTGTTCCACTCACGGCGTGCGGTGGCAGTGTCGTGCAGCGCATAATGGTAGTCGCCCAGAATCTCGTGTGTGGCGTACAGCTCGGGGTTGAGGCCTTCAAATTCGTCGAGCGTCAGACTGTTGAGGGTTTGTGCTTGCGCGATTGCTGCTTTTAGCTCATGGGTGAGTTGCTTGATGCGAAGAATGGTATCAATGGGCACGCTAGCATCGGCGGGGATGGTAAGAGCATTGGTGGCAATTTCGCCGCTGAAGCTGGTTTTGTTATTGAATATTTCAGCCAAATTGTAAGCCACATACGGCCCGGCCTGCCACGGCGATGTTGAGACCCACATTATGAGCCTACTGGCGTCGAAAACCACTGAATGGTGGCCGATGAACTGATTCAGCGCAGCCTCGTTGGTCCAGCCTATAACACTGTCGTTCAGACCTTTATAATCGCGCAGAATGGAAACGGCGTCATTGGCGTCGAGCGGTATTTTCCGGTTCAGTAGCTGGCTGATGCGCTCATATCGGTAGGGGCTGTCCGATGTGGCGATATTTTCGATGTTGCGTGCGTTGTCCGCAAAAGCGTCTGATTGATAATGATTTGTGCTGACAATGAAGGTTGTGTCGGTGGTGAAGAGTGCCGTCCGGTCGGGCGATTTCTCGATGACGGCGGCGCAGTTGTCGGCTGCCGAGCCAATCAGTATCGATTCCGACACAAACGTCTTGCGGCGGCGGGCGATGGCCAGAGCCTCGTCGATGGTTGAGGCATACTGTAGAATCTCGCGCGTGAGTATCGATATTGGTGTGGCCGACGATGTGGGGACAGCTGATTTTGCGGCGTTGATGGTCACCGTCAGGCCCTTCTCGTTCATGCCCGACATCACGCCAATCATTCCAGGCCAGCTCACTGACGCAAAACGGTAGCCGTTAGTGGGGAAGTAGAACATTACTATGCGGTTGCGGGCAAAGTTGTCGCCAATATAAAAATCGAAATTGCGCCCCACAATCAGGCTGTTACCGGTGCTGCTGCCACCCCATGTGGCAAACGAGCTGCACCCCACCAGCATATAGTCCTGCATGGCATGGCCGATGTCGTGAGCCGAGTGGTAGTTCATCTGGCGCTCGTATGGCTCGCACACAAAATTGAAATCGTCGGAGCACGAGAGCGAGATGCCGTAAATCTCCTGGCGGTACTCTTCGGCAATGTACTTGCCCAGCGAGTGGTTGAACATCAGCGTCAGATGGCGCAGGAATTTAAGGTACGACTCCGACGGCACAAACGTCCGAATCTGGTCAACAAAAATCTGTTCCTGCTGGTAAAGCAGGTCTTGCGCCAGCTTTCCGTAGGCTTCGCCGCGGTTGAAGGCTTCACCGCAGAGTTTCACCTCCCAGAGCCCGCTGCGGCTGAGGCGCAGAGTGTCTGGGCCGCATACCCGAAGGCTGTCGCCGATGGTGGCAACCTGCATGCCGCTTGGCGTAAGGCCCACAGGCTTTTTAAAGTCGGCTGTGGAATAGAGGTATGCGATAATTATGACCGGAATAAGTGCCAGCAAAACCAGCATTCCCATGGTGTAAAGGGCAAATCTGCCTATCTTTTTAAATATTTTCCCCATTTCTTCTAACGTCAATAAGCTTGTGCAAATAACTGATTATTATATTATTAACCTGCAACGATAACGAGTTTGTCATTGTTTGCGGGATTGCCTGTCTACGGACAGCACCAGCCGTTTGCGCTCCAAATATAACATCGTAAGCGAAACAACAGCAAGTTTTTTGAATAGCCGTCCGCACCAATCAGCTAACTGTCAAAGGGCTGTGTTTGTAATTAGCTGTTTGATAATAACATAATTTCTATGTCAACAAAAAAAAGAGAATAGAGTGACTCCCCCAAAACTATTTTTATAAATTTGGGCGCTTTGGCTTTTGCTTAAGACAATAAACACTAAAAATAATACACAAATGAATTTTATCGTATCCAGCACGCAGCTTCTGAACCATTTACAGACCGTAAGCCGTGTAATCAGCACAAAAAACACTATGGCCATCCTTGAGAATTTTCTCTTCAGTTTGGATGGCAACAACCTGACAATCACCGCATCTGATGTTGAAACGACAATGACAACAACATTCGAGGTTGATAGTGCGTCAGGATCGGGCGTTGTGGCAATCGAATCAAAACGACTCTTAAACATACTTAAGGAATTTTCCGAGCAACCGCTGACATTCAATATCGACGACGCCTCAATGAAAATTGACATTGTTTGGGAAAACGGTAAATCGAGTGTTCAGGGTATTAACGGTGCCGATTTTCCGCAGGTACAGAGCCTGCAGGATGGCGCAAGCAACGTTGAGATTACTACCGACGCTCTGCTCCAGGGCCTGACCAAGACACTGTTCGCAGCCTCAACTGATGAGTTCCGACCGGTAATGACAGGCGTTTTCGTTGAGCTGTCTGGCGGTAAAGCAAAATTTGTGGCCACAGACGCCCACAAACTGGTGTGCTACAGCCGTTCCGACGTGAAAACCGAGAGCGACGGCTCGTTCATCTTCCCGCCAAAACCGGCCAACCTGCTGAAAGGCATCCTGCCCAAAGATGATGGCATGGTTTCCTTGTCGTTTGACAACAAAAACGCCATTGTCAAATTCAATGACTATACGCTCATCTGCCGTTTGATTGAGGGAAGCTATCCGAATTATCAGGCTGTCATACCTACCGACGCTCCGCGCAAGCTCACTATCGACCGCGCCGAGCTGTGCAGCAGTCTGCGCCGTGTGTCGGTGTGCTCGAACCAGGCCAACAACCTCATCAAACTCTCGATCATGGCCAATCAGCTCACTGTGTCGGCACAAGACATCGATTTCTCGGTATCGGCTCATGAGCGTGTGAAATGCCTTTATGAGGGCGAAGAGATGGAGATAGGTTTCAAATCATCGTATTTGATCGAGATTCTGTCGAACCTCAGCTGCAGCGAGGTGGTCATCAATCTTTCTGATCCCAACCGCGCTGGCACATTCATTCCTCTCGACAAGAACGATGCCGATGAGGATGTTCTCATGCTGCTCTGCCCAATGCAGCTGTAACAGACAGGTTTTTTCTGGCAATCGCGGGGCTGTCCGAACACATTCAGGGCAGCCTCTTTTTTTTGTCCGGACAAAGAACGGCGCCGTATCGTAAAATTTAACGGCTTTTTTTTCGAACCTGCCGCAAATACATTAATTTTGCGGCCGTTATTGATTTTTTCGTCAATGGTTTTGTCACAAAACAGCGGTATTCAGGCCGATTCAACGGCCACTCAGTCTGCGCCCGCCGGTTCGGTGATCATAATGCGCCAGACGCTCGATTTCAGCGGAGCTGATGCATTCCGTGTCGATTCGAGCCGCCTTGCACCCAAGAAAGAGTACGTGCCGGTTGTGAAAACCGTTCCCTATGTGCCGGTTGACGACACCATCAGCCATCCGGCCTACGACGTGCTGACGGGCGACTTTGTAATCAGCAGCGACAAATCAATAACTTCACAGCTCGGAATCAACGCCATTGAGCCCATCAGCGACAGTGCGCGTACCATACAATCAATTACAGCAGAAGCTCCGAAACTTCAGGTTGAGCAAATGCAGGCGCAGGAGTTGGCCAGCGAGCAGAACTCGGCACCAGTGCTGGTTGAGGCCGTCAGCCACCAGTTAGAAGACACGGTTGCCGTCGACACAGAAACTGTGGTTGTCAGCCCTGACACCGTGGCGCTGGCTGCTGCCGATACCTCAGCCACCGACAGTGTGACCATTGCTCCGGCACCGAAAGTGTTCACCGAAAGAGAGGGAAAACCTGTCAACCGCAAGATTGACAACATCTTGTTAAACAAATCGATAGGCGAAACCGACTGGATGATCGGAGTTCTGATAGTGTCGTTTGTCATTTTTGCTTGGACACGGATGATCTATGGCAAATACATAGGTATGCTGATGCAGTCGGCTGTGAATTTTTTCACCGCCCGCCGTGTGTACCAAGAGTCGAACGTGGTGTTGGGCCGTGTATTCTTTATTCTTAACATTCTGTTTTTCATCAATATCGGATTGTTCGCCACGCAGTGTGTCAATCTGTACGGCATTACAGCCGGCAGCTTGTCGGGAATCATGTTGTTCGGTGCACTCACGTTAGGATTTATGGTCATTTACTTTACCAAGACCATCGTTCTGAAGATTTTAGATTTTATTTTCGACACCCGTGCCTTCGGTTCATACAATTTCAACATCTATTTGTATAACAAAGTGTACGGATTGTTGCTGCTGCCCTTAATAGCAGTTATTCCGTTCGTGCCCGACTCGCTGTCAGAAAAGCTGATATGGGCGGGGCTGGCGTTGTTTGTGCTGTTCTATGTTTTAACCATGTTCCGGGCATTGAGAATTTGCTTTAAAAATAGGGTTTCAATATTTTATTTGTTTTTCTATCTTTGCACCCTTGAAATTTTACCCCTTCTGACCATTTATAAGTGCATAATGAATTATGTGTGGTAGAGAGGAATAGAGTGAAGTTTAACTAAAAAGTACCAAATTGAAGATCAAGAAAATTCTGGTTTCTCAACCAAAACCAACGACCGAAAAGTCGCCGTATTTTGATTTGGCGGAAAAGTACAATTTGAAAATCGATTTCAGGCCTTTTATCACAGTCAAGCCGGTCGAGGCCAAAGATTTCCGCAAAGAGAGAATCAACATTCTCGACCATACAGCCGTTATTTTCACGAGCAAGAACGCCATCGACCACCTGTTCCGCATATGTGAGGAGGTGCGCGTGACACTGCCCGACACAATGAAGTATTTCTGCATTACTGAGGCTGTGGCGCTCTATCTTCAGAAATACATTACATATCGGAAACGTAAGATTTTCTTCGCGCCCAACGGCAAGTTCGACGAGTTGCTCAGCGTAATCGACAAGCACCGTGAGGACAAGTTCCTGCTGCCATCGTCGGACAAGTACAAACCGGAGGTGCTCGAAAAACTGACCGCGCACAATATCGACCACACGCTAGCCATTCTCTATCAGACGGTTGCCACCGACATGTCGGACATTGCTGACCAGAACTACGACGTGATGTGCTTCTTCAGCCCCGAGGGAATAAAATCGCTGAAGACGAATTTTCCCGATTTTGAGCAGAACGAGATTAAGATAGCCGCTTTAGGTCCAACAACAGCAAAGGCTGTGGAGGACGCCAACCTAAGGCTCGACATTAAGGCTCCGACACCTGAAGCACCATCAATGCCGGCAGCGCTCGAGCTGTTCATCAAAGAGATGAACAAGGCGTGCAAAAAGAATTGATCTATCAAGACACTGAATAAGAGGCGGACCCAGACGGTCCGCCTTTTTTATGCGGCTGACCTTGCCTACCGGTATAATGAAATGGACATCAAGGTCTTCGACATTATTGCCGCACAAAGAATTTCGCAAAAAAGATAGCCACAACTCTTGCCATTTTGCCTTTTTTTCTACCTTTAGCCAATCCGAAAACAAACATAAAATTCATATAAAATGGCTAAAGAACAAGCAAATACAAGCGCCAACAGCGAGAAGCTGAAAGCCTTGCAGCTCACAATCGACAAAATCGAGAAAAATTTTGGTAAAGGTTCGATAATGCGTATGGGCGACCACGCAATCGAGAATGTGCCAGTCATTTCGTCGGGCTCCATCGGCCTCGATTTGGCGCTGGGCATCGGCGGTTATCCGCGCGGCCGCGTCATCGAGATTTACGGCCCCGAGTCGTCTGGTAAGACAACGCTGGCAATCCACGCCATCGCGGAAGCGCAAAAGAACGGCGGCATTGCCGCTTTCATCGACGCTGAGCACGCCTTCGACCGCTTTTATGCTGAAAAACTTGGCGTGAATATCAACGAACTGCTTATCTCTCAGCCCGATAACGGCGAGCAGGCTCTCGAAATCGCCGACCATCTTATCCGCTCGGGCGCCATCGACATCATTGTCATCGACTCTGTTGCCGCCCTGACACCTAAAGCCGAGATTGAGGGCGAGATGGGCGACTCAAAGATGGGCCTTCAAGCCCGACTGATGTCGCAGGCTTTGCGCAAACTCACCGCAAACATCAATAAGACAAATACTTGCTGCATCTTCATCAACCAGTTGCGCGAGAAGATTGGTGTGATGTTCGGCAACCCCGAGACAACCACAGGCGGTAACGCGCTGAAGTTCTACGCATCAATCCGTATCGACATCCGCCGCACATCAACCCTGAAAGACGGCGAGGAGTCAATCGGTAACCACGTGAAGGTGAAGATTGTGAAAAACAAGCTTGCCGCTCCGTTCCGCAAGGCCGAGTTCGACATTATGTACGGCGAGGGCATCTGCAAGTCGGGCGAGCTGATTGATATGGCTGTGGAGCTCAACATTATAAAGAAATCGGGCTCGTGGTTCAGCTACGGCGACACCAAGCTCGGCCAGGGCCGCGATTATGTGCGCCAGATGCTTGTTGACAATAAGGAGCTTGCCAACGAAATTGAGGCGAAAATTATGGAGATAATGAGCAAGTCAGACGCTCCGTCGCTCGAAACTTCGGCTGACAGCGAGGCGGAAGAGGATTGATTTTTCAATTCATATAACTGACGCTAAAATTGTGAAAAAGAGCCTGCTAAGCATTTTACTATGCTTATTTTCGTTGGCATCATTATGCCAACAGAGCGATTCAATTGTTATTGTCAAAGCATTTGATGCCTTGACGTACTCGGGAGCCGGTGGGGTTCACAAATTGAATGATTTGCCCCAAATGGTCGCGGCAAACCCAGAAGCCGTGAAGTACGCGGATAAGGCTTGCACTAACAATACTTTTGCGTTAGTTTTTATATATGCCGGAGGATTTCTGATAGGTTGGCCTCTTGGCACATACGCGAGCGGAGATGATGCGGAATGGGAACTTTTGGCGGTTGGTGCAGGTTCTTTTACTGCAGGTCTGATTTTCAAAAAGGTTGCAGATAAAAATGCTCGTCGTGCTGTAGATATTTACAATAGTGGAGCGAGGATTCCAGAGAGCACAAGTTTCAATTCGGAGCTAGGCATCGGCTTGACCGGCAACGGCGTGGGGCTGACGCTTCGGTTCTGAGTATAAAACGCAAAACAATAAAGTCGGGGTAGTGGGGATGTGCTGCTGCCCCGATTTTTATTTTTCCGATATGCGCCGATTCAATACTTTTGCCGCCTGATTTTGTAAGGCGATATGGGCAAGTTGAAGAGTTTTGTCAAAGATTGGTCGCTTCCGATTGTTATGGGAGTTGGCGTGCTGGCCTATTTTCTGTTTTCGGCCGCAGGTTTCAGTGCCGATGTGCGTCAGGCGGCCGCGCAGACCGTTGGTGTGGTGCAGCCGTTGCTGCTTTTTGCAATGCTCTACATATCGTTTTGCAAGATAGAACCCTCCAAAGTGCGTCCGCGGCGTTGGCATCTTTGGCTTGCGCTGATTCAGGCGGGCTCGTTTCTGGCAATGGCCGCCGTGGCGATGCTGGTGCCCGCCGACAACGTTTCAGTGCTGGCCCAATGCGCTATGGTCTGCCTTATCTGCCCAACGGCAACAGCCGCCGTGGTGGTTACCGACAAGCTTGGCGGCAACACGCTATCGCTGGTGGGCTACACCATTGTGAGCAATTTGGTGGCGGCGGTGGCGGTTCCGGCCGTGGTGCCGCTTGTCAATCCGGGTATTGGTATGAATTTTGCCCACTCGTTTTTCATCATCATCAAACAGGTTTTTCCGCTGTTGGTTTTTCCGTTTCTGCTGGCTTGGCTCACTCGGCTGTTTCTGCCGCGTTTCCTGCGGATGGTGCTGGCCGTCAAAGATTTGGCTTTCTATCTTTGGATGTTCGCCTTGGCGCTGGCAATGTCAGTAACCACGCGGGCTATTGTTCATAGCGGGCTGTCGGCAGGATGCTTTGCCGGAATGTTGGCTGTTACGCTGGTGTGCTGTGCCTTGCAGTTCGGTCTGGGTAAGCTCATTGGCGGCCGTTACGCCGACCGCATCAGCGGCGGGCAGGCAATGGGGCAGAAGAACACGGTGTTCATCATTTGGGTGGCCTACACGTTTATGAACCCGGTGGTGGCTGTGGCCGGCGGTCTTTACAGCATCTGGCACAACAGTGTCAACTCATATCAGCTCTACCGGACGAGGCACAAAAAAACGAAAATTGACAATTCGTTTGTCTAATGTGTGGAGCATAAACAAAAACGCCCCAGCGTCATCCGCCAGAGCGTTTTCATTCATTCAGTTATTCAATCATTCATTCACGCCTTCAATCCTTCAGTCCTTCAGTCTAGAACAGCGTAAACGCCGCCGTCAGGCCTGCCATAACGATTGAGACCATACTCATCAGTTTGATAAGAATGTTGAGTGACGGGCCCGAAGTGTCTTTGAACGGGTCGCCAACGGTGTCGCCAACCACGGTGGCCTTGTGGCAGTCAGAGCCCTTGCCGCCGAAGTTGCCTTCTTCAACATACTTCTTGGCGTTGTCCCAGGCACCGCCTGCGTTGGCCATAAACACGGCTAGAACAAATCCGCAGCCCAGTCCGCCAATGAGCAGGCCAAGCACGCCGCCCACGCCAAGAACCACGCCAACCAGAATGGGGACAATGATTGCCAGCAGCGACGGGAACAGCATCTCGTGCTGTGCGCCTTTGGTCGAAATCTCAACGCAGCGAGCGTAGTCGGGGTCGGCCTTGCCTTCCAGAATGCCCTTAATGGTGCTGAACTGACGGCGCACTTCTTCAACCATCTTCTGTGCGGCGCGTCCCACGGCGTTCATCGTCAGGCCGCAGAACAGGAACGCCATCATTGCGCCAATGAAAACGCCCACCAGCACAATCGGGTTCATCAGGTTCACGTTGTAGGCTTCCATAAAATCGACCAGCGTGGCCTTTGCGGCTTCAACGCCGTTGGGCAGCGCTTCGCCCATACGGATAAGCGCCATCTTAATCTCTTCGACATACGAAGCCAGCAGCGCCAGAGCCGTCAATGCGGCCGAGCCAATGGCGAATCCCTTGCCTGTGGCGGCGGTGGTGTTGCCCAGAGCGTCGAGAGCGTCGGTGCGCTTGCGCACTTCGGGTTCTAGACCGCTCATTTCGGCGTTGCCGCCAGCGTTATCGGCAATCGGGCCGTAGGCGTCGGTGGCCAGCGTAATGCCCAGCGTCGAGAGCATTCCCACAGCCGCAATGCCGATTCCGTAAAGGCCCATCGACAGGTTGGCGGCCGTGAACTCAACGTGGAAACCGTTGGCGCACAGGTACGAGAGCACGATAGCCGCGCCCACCGTCACAACAGGAATGGCTGTTGAAATCATTCCCAGACCAAGGCCCGAAATGATAACCGTTGCGGGGCCAGTCTGCGAACTTTCGGCCACCTTCTGCGTCGGCTTATAGGTTTGCGAAGTATAGTATTCAGTTGATTTTCCGATAATTACACCAGCCAGCAAGCCCACAACCACCGAGAACGAAATGCCGAGCCAGTTCTCGATTCCCAGAGCCCAGAGAATGACGAATGTTGCTATCGCGATCAGCACTGCGGCGGTGTTTGTTCCGCGGCTCAAGGCCGAAAGCAGTTGCTTCATTCCCGCGCCTTCCTTGGTCTTGACAAGGAAAATGCCCAGAATGGACAGAGCCACGCCCACAGCCGCAATCATCGACGGTGCCAGCACGGCCTTCAGTTGCAGGTCGGCAGCCGAAGCGGCAAACGCCGAAGCGCCCAGCGCCATTGTGGCCAGAATCGAGCCTGCGTACGACTCGTACAGGTCGGCGCCCATACCAGCCACGTCGCCCACGTTGTCGCCCACATTGTCGGCAATGGTGGCGGGGTTGCGCGGGTCGTCTTCAGGAATGTTGTATTCGGTTTTCCCGACAAGGTCGGCACCCACATCGGCAGCCTTTGTGTAGATACCGCCGCCCACACGTGCGAACAGCGCCTGTGTGGAAGCGCCCATACCAAAGGTCAGCATTGTTGTGGTGATTATAATCAGGTGATTTTCAGCAGGAATGAAGAGGTCGAGAACCAGGAACCACACCGACACATCGAGCAGCGCCAGACCAACAACCGTCAGGCCCATAACGGCGCCCGAGCGGAACGCAACCTGAAGGCCGTTGTTGAGCGTCTGCCGAGCCGCATTGGCCGTGCGCGCCGAAGCGTAAGTGGCCGTCTTCATTCCGAAGAAACCCGCCAGGCCCGAGAAGAAGCCGCCCGTCAGGAACGCAAACGGAACCCAACTGTTCTGCAATCCGAAGAAGGCCATCACGGTGAAAATGGCGGCCAGCACCACAAAGACGATAATCACCACCTTGTACTGTTGTTTCAGATAGGCCATAGCACCCTTGCGCACGTGAGCCGCAATCTGTTTCATCAGGTCGGTGCCTTCACTTTCCTTCATCATCTGACGGAAGAACAGGTAGGCGAAACTCAACGCCACCACCGAAGCCGCCAGAACAATGTAAATCAAATTTTCCATAATTCTGATAATTAAGAATTTATAAAACAATGTCAAAATTGCGGCGCTTGCGCGAACAAGGCCGACAAACTTTTGTTTAAAGGTATGGATTTAATATTAAGATTGTTGCATAGGGAAGGGGAAAATTTTTTTGGGGGCTACGGAAAATACATAATATTTATAGGTGCAAATCAACATAATAGATAACAATCTCTATTTTCGCCTCCGTTTAAAACGATAATATTATGGAATGCCGCCCAGGATGTGCAGCCTGCTGCATAGTGATTTCGATAAGTTCGCCCATTCCAGGAATGCCCAACGGCAAGCCTGCGGGCGTGCGCTGCGTTAACCTTGACGACGATTTGCGCTGCAAGATTTTCGGCCGTCCCGAGCGCCCGCGCATTTGCGGCGCCTTCCAACCCGACCCGCTCATCTGCGGCCAGTCGCGCGCCGAAGCCGTCAAAATTATGGCTGAACTTGAGGAGATGGATGCTGCTCCTTTTCTCGACGAAAAGATATAATTGACAGAAGCAAAGTGTGTTTGGCTGTATTATTTAATGTAAATAATGAAGCACTGAAGACATTTTCCCGTCAGCACAACTCCTCTCGCTAGTAATATTTAGGTTCCTCCACAACAACGCGCTTGCGGGTGTAGTTGTCGAGAATATTGAACTCGACCACGGAATTGGTTGTGATGCAGATGTTACCGCCGCCGCCGTTCACGTTTGACGGTATTTTTAGTGCTCCCGATAGTTGCGACATATCAGCATAGCTTTCCGACTCAATAACATTCAACGCCTTCAGGTAGTAATATTGGTTTTCACTGATACTCTCTATCGACAGCTTGACTTTGTAATTGTAAGTCATACCCCCCATAAGCAGATATTCCTCAGGCAGATTTTTCAGCCAACTTCTGGCGTATATTTCTTCGGGCGAAAGAATGTTGCCAAAATCCAACTCCGTCGATATATGAATTTCAGCTGTTGAGTTGCTGAAATAATTGTCAGTAAACACTTTATGTTTGTTAGGAATGTTGGTGAGCAGTATCTCCTGGTCTTTTGAACCATCGTCAACAGTTTTCGACATCTCGCCTTCCGACAGAATGGGGTCGTCGCCATAATCGTAGTTGAGGGCTGTTCCATAGTTCCAGTTAGTGGTACGGCCGTTTCTCAAATAGAATATGTCAACTTTTTGATTGCCTTCCTCATCGGTGTAATCAACCGGTACAACCATTTTGTATTTTCCCCGCAGTTCGTTGCAAATGCTGTCGATATTGCTATGCATATAAATGCTGTCAAGATTATCGGTTTCCTCATCATAAAAGAACAGCCAGTAATTTGTCCATTCAGCTTCGCTGTAGCCATAATCGGCATAGAGCGATATGCGGTAATATTCAGGTTCTTGCGAGATGTCGGGCAAATGGATTGTATAGTCGACAAATGAAAGCTCGGTGTAGTCTCCAAATTGGTATGTGTAACGATTAACCACTTTGTAATCGGCTGTTGGGTTCTGAATACTGCGTGGCGCAATGTCTTCGGCCCACGCGTGGTGGCCGTTAGCGTAGACATCGATGCGCACAACATCACCCTCGTTGAATCGTTTAGTCAGGCGGTACACGCCATTGTTGGTTACTATGGTAGTGGAATCAGCCACTCTGCCGTCGTTTATCTGAAAAGTTCTTTCAACAGTTGGCGTAACCTTGTCAACAGTCTCAACCAAAACGCCGTTGACGCGCATCTCGACGGTGGCGTTGTTGACCGGCGGCGGGGAGCTTGGTGCTGTCTCCGACACATAGACGTAATTGGTGTCGTGGTCGGTAAAGAGAAGGGCGTTAATTACAAGCTCGCCGTTCATATCGTCGAAGTTGGGCGTAATCTCGTTCACGCACGCGGCGCAAAGTATTGCGGCAGCCGAAAGGGTTAATATTGAAGTTTTCATTTATATTAGAATTTATATGTCAGTGTGAATGATGGTATTAAGGGTAGAATTGTGACCTTTTTCAGTTTGGAGTTATTTATTTCCTGACCAAACTTGTCGTAGTTTTCGTAATAGACAAGCGACGGATTCATAGCGTTGTAGGCATTGTAAACCGACAGGTTGAAAATTCGTTCGTAGTTCTTCTTCTGCTTGTGGAAATTGGCACCCACGCAAAGCAGATGCGTGCACGGCAAGCGGTAGTTGTTGCGCTGTGGTATGTATTCGGCGCCGTAGATATACGGATCGTTGGTGGATGATACATTGTAACAGTTGTAATCGATTAAATCGTATGAACTATTGTGGTAATGTGGGCACAGCGAGTAGTCGCTGGGAAAGACAATCTGTTGTTTTGTGTTCGTCAGTGTTGCTCGGGCGCCGCTGTAGAAGGTCCACGAGGCGTCAATGTCGATGTGGTCGTTCAGTTTGTAGTTGGCCACAATGTTGAAGTTGTGGCGGCGGTCGTAAGAGAAGGGAAAGCGTCGGCCGTCGTTCACTCCCGACGAGCGGCTGAATTGGCGGTCGGTTTTCGAGAGCGTGTACGAGAGCATTCCCGTCAGGTCGCCCTCGGTTTTCTGAACCATCAGCTCAATGCCTTTCGACCATCCCTGGCCAGCGGCCACAAGGTCGGTCCACGAACCCGAAAAGCCCATAAAACTCATACCGTCCTTATATTCGAGAACGTTGTCGAGCTTCTTATAATAGGCTTCGAGCGAAAACTCCCAGCCCGGCAGCGCGGTGTAGTAGGCGCCCACGCTGTACTGGTCGGCCGTTTCCGGCTCAATATCCTTAGTTATCGGCACCCAGAGGTCGGTTGGCTGCGCAATGGGCGACGAGGTGAGCAGGTGCACGCACTGGCTCATCCGCGAGTAGGCGGCCTTGAATGAGAGATAGCTCAGCGGCGAGTATTTGACCGACAGACGCGGCTGAACGTTGTGGTATTCTTTCTCTTTCAGCTTGAAAAGTGTGTACGACAAGCCTATGTTCACATTCAGGTTGGATGTCAGCTGCCAGTCGTCGTCGATGTAGGCCGATGCCTCGCTGGCCTTGACAGCCGTTCCTCTGTTGTACGACACGGTGTCGGCCCTTTCGGTCACGTCGGTGTTCTCGTATTTTGAGTTGGTTGTTTCGGGCACAAAATCGTGATAAGTGTAATTGGCGCCGAACTTTACAGTGTGTTCTGGCGCAGGCAGATAGTCGAAGTCGATGATGGCGCCGTAGTCCTTGATTTCGGAATCGTAGCGTTGCGATCTGAAGCTTTCCGCGCCTTGCTCCTCAAAGTGCCATTCGCTTTTGTTGAACGACGAGACGAGCATTGTGTAGTGGTTGAAATTGATGGTGGCGTTGGCGAACAGTTTCTGCGAGAAGACGTGGTTCCATCGTAGCGACGGAATAAAGTTGCGCCAAAGCATTTTTGAGCCGTACGCCTCATCGACAGGCGCCTCATTGTAAACGGGGTATCCATATTTATTAAATTCGCCCGTTTCGATTAAGTGGATTGAGTTTTCAGGCAAATCCTCGCCGTTTTTCAACTTGTCCAGTCCGTTGTAGAGCGCGAAATAGAGGCGGTCGGTGTCGGAAAATTTATGGTTGATTTTCAGATTCACATCGTAGAACCAGTAGCTCGCCTGGTAGTTTTTCATAAACGGTTTTGTGAGCGCCGAAATGTAGGTGGTGCGCCCCGACAGACTGAACGACGTCTTGCCCTTGACAATGGGCCCCTCAAGGTTGATGCGCGACGTTAGCAGCCCGATTGACGCCGAGCCGTGGTAGTCGTTCATATCGCCGTCCTTTGTGCGCACGTCGATGACCGACGATGTGCGGCCGTTGTATCGCGCGGGAAACGATGTTTTGTAGAATGTCACCTTTTTCACCGCCTCGGGTGTGAAGACCGAAAAGAACCCGAACAGATGGTCGATTTTGTAGACAGGCGCACCATCGAGCAGCACTAGATTCTCGTCGCCGTTGCCGCCGCGCACATAGAGCGACGACGCGCCGCCCACGCCCTGCTGCACGCCAGGTGTGAGTTGGATTGTCCGCAGAACATCGGTCTCACCCAGCAGCGACGGAGTGTGCTCAATCAGTTTGACAGGCACATCGATGCTACCCATTTTTGTGGACTCGATGCCCGACTCGCGGCTTTTGGCCGTAACCACAACCTCGTCCAGCTCAACATTGCCAGACAGTTCAACGTTGATGACCGTGTCGTGCGTTGTCGTAAAACTCACCGTTTGCGGCTTGCAGCCTACATATGAGTAGGTCAGATGATGCTGGCCTGCTTTCAGTGTGATGGAGTAGAAACCGAAAACGTTGGTGGCGGTGCCGTGCTGCGTCTCGCTGTCGTACACGGTTGCCCCGATGATTGTCTCGGCCGATTTACGGTCGGTGATGTGACCGCTGATGGTAATTTTGTTTTGCGCAAATGAGTTGGCGCACGCAACTATGCAGCAGAGGGCTGCAAGAACAGTCTTTCTTAAATGCATTTGTGTCGATTTATTGCCGGCAAACTTAATGCAAAAGATGATATTCGTCAGTATAATAAATAAAAAAAATCACTATTCAGGCGGGTCTGGAATTAAATAATTCAAAAATATACGCGGCATAGCTTTTACAAAAGTTGAAAATTATAACTTTAGCCCATATTTGAATCATCAAAAAATCAAAAACGAATTATGGCGAAATACAAACGCATATTGCTGAAACTCAGTGGCGAATCGTTGATGGGCGCACAAGGCTACGGCATCGACCCGCAACGTTTGGGCGAGTATGCAAAGCAGATTAAGGAGATTGCCGACCTGGACGTGCAGATTGGCATTGTGATTGGCGGCGGCAACATCTTCCGCGGCCTGAGCGGCGCATCGAAAGGTTTCGACCGCTACAAGGGCGACCAGATGGGAATGCTGGCCACGGTGATAAACGCAATGGCGCTCTGCTCGGCATTGGAAAGCATCGGCCAGAAGGCGCGCGTGCTCACGGCCATCCGCATGGAACCCATCGGCGAGCTCTACTCAAAGCCGAAAGCCATCGAAGCCCTGAACAACGGCGAAGTGGCCATCTTCTCGGCCGGAACGGGCAACCCCTACTTCACCACCGACACCGGCTCGTCGCTGCGCGGCATTGAGATTGAGGCCGACGTGATGCTCAAGGGCACCCGCGTCGATGGCATCTACACCGCCGACCCCGAAAAAGACCCGACGGCAACCAAGTTCGACACCATCACCTACGACGAAATCTACAACCGCGGCCTGAAAGTGATGGACCTGACCGCCACCACAATGTGCAAAGAGAACAATCTGCCAATCGTGGTTTTCAATATGGACAGGCCCGGCAACCTGATTAAAGTGGTGAAGGGCGAAAACATCGGAACATTAGTAACTATTTAATACATACGGCTATGACACAGGAAGACGTAAAAAAACAAATCGACAAGGCCAAAGAGCAAATGGCAAAGGCTGTCGATTTTCTTGAAGATTCAATCGCCCATATTCGTGCCGGCAAGGCCGATGTAAGGGTACTTGACAATGTGATGGTTGACTACTACGGTTCGCAGATGAGCCTGTCGCAGGTTTCGAACGTGACCGTTCCCGACGCCCGCACCATCAAAATCCAACCGTGGGAAAAGAAGATGTTCGAGGTGATTGAGAAGGCCATAATGGTGTCGAATCTCGGTTTCAACCCAACCAACAACGGCGAGTCGATAATCATTGCCGTTCCGCCACTCACCGAGGAGCGCCGCCGCGACCTTGTGAAGCAGGCAAAATCGGAAGGCGAGAACACAAAAATCATCATCCGCAACGTGCGCAAAGACTCGAACGAGGCTTTCAAGAAGATGAAGAAGGACGGTCTGGCCGAAGATTTGGCAAAAGATGCTGAGGATTCGATGCAGAAACTCACCGACAGCTACATTGCCAAAATCGACGAGCTGATTAAGAAGAAAGAAGCTGATATTATGGTAGTTTGATGCCGCCTGAACCCCGAAGGGGTGAAATATTATAGGTAGGGGTGTAAACCCTTGATAATGATGAAATGAAACGTAACCCCGAAGGGGTGACACAGCAACAAAGGATTGCCGTTTTAAGTGTCGCCCCTTCGGGGCTTGTTTTGTTTAATGATTCGCCAGTACGGTGGTTTACACCACCGCCTATGCTATGCCGCCCGTTCCGGGCTTATACTCTTGCTACGAATTTTAAAAACGATGGCCTTGAATTAATCATACCTTTGTATTTATGATTATCCACATCGACTGTAACACGTTTTTTGCCAGCTGCGAGGTGGCGTTCCATCCCGAGCTCAAAGGCAAGCCTGTAGTGGTGTCGAACACCAACGAGGCGGGCGGGGGCGTCATTCTGGCTCTCACGGCCGAAGCCAAAAAGCTGGGGCTGAAGCGCGGATTGCCGGTCTTTCAAGCCAAAAAACTGATTGAGGATAACGGAGTGATAATGTTCCCTGTGGACCATATCAAGTATAGGAATACTTCAAAGCAGATAATGCAACTTGTTATTGAACAAGATATTATACAAAACTTCATACAATACAGTGTTGATGAGTTCTTCGGTGAGCTTCCTGTTGACGACGAAACCGAAGTGCGCCATTACGTGGGTTTGGTGAAAGACCTGATTTTGAAGGAGACTGACATTCCGGTGAGCTGCGGCTGCTCGCAGACCTACACTCTGGCAAAGGTCGCCACCTGGTATTCAAAGCATTACGACGGATACAAGGGTGTCTGTGTGCTGTCGGAAGCCAACCGGCAGAAGGCGCTCGCCGGATTGCCTATTGGCGATGTGTGGGGCGTCGGCCGCCAGTTGACAAAATTTCTGTCGGACAATGGCGCATCCACGGCGCTTGAGTTTGCGCGGATGTCGGAGCCATACGTGCAGCGCTATATGAAAACCGCCGGAGTGCGCACGTGGCGCGAGCTGCACGGAATCAGAGCGATTGAAATAGAGCGCGGCGATGTGCAGAAAAGCCTATCTCACTCGCGGACCTTTGCCTATACAACCGACGACAAGCAGCGGTTGCGCGAGATGACGGCCGATTTTGTGTCGCGGCTGGCCTTCAAACTGCGCGAGCAGGACAGTATGTGCAAGACGGTCACTCTGTTTTTCCGCACCAACCGCCACCGCACCGACCTTCCGCAGTACAGCGCCCACGACTCGCGCACCTTGCCGGCGCCTACGCAAGACACCCGTATAATCACCGAAGCCGCCCTGCAACTGCTCGACCAGCTTTTCAGGCCCGGCTTTCAATATAAGAAGCTCGGGGTGGTGCTGTCCGATTTTGTGCCGTCAAACGCCGTGCAGCTCGACCTTTTCAATGCCGACAACGACCGCAAGAGCCGCCGCTTGATGCAGGCTCTCGACGACATCAATAAGCGATTTGGAGCAGAGACTGTACATAGTGCGCTGTCGGGTAACGGAAAAAATGATGAGGAATCAGCGGAAAATCCTTAAATATTTACTATAGGTAATGGTAAATAAATAGTTGTAAATAATCTAACTATGAGTTTTGGTTTTGCCTATTTGGCAATTTTGAAGGTACTATTCCCCAAATAGCACCAACGGCAGCCGGCAGAGCTACATTTATCAACCATAGGACTATTGTCGCAATTACAATTTGGGTTGCATTTCCGCCAAGAGGCGCTATAAACAAGAGCGCCATCGATCCGCGAATACCCCATTCGGCAAGGGCAAACGTGGGCACCACCGAAACAAAGCAGTACATGATGGCAATGGAGCAGAGAGCAGAACCAAAGTCGATCCACACGCCTGCCGCAGCCAGCATTAGCCACAGTTGAATCATGAACACGCAGCTACGTATTATTGACAGACAGAGAGCAGAAGCAAGACGTTTTGATGTGAGCTGTCCGGCAGAAACGACAAACCTCTCAATCCATAGCCAATGTCCGGCTTTGAATTTGGCGGCATATTTCCCAGCAAGGAAATAAAAAAATGTCAGCAAGGCGGCTGCCACAAGAAGCACGGTGATTGACGGGGCGTAGTGTGCGGTAGTCCACAGCAGAAAATCGGGTAGAACGGGCTTTAGACAAAACGCAGCCACACCCAGCAAGGCAAGGGCCAGCATTTGGGCAAAGCTGCCTACAAAGGCCGCCATGGCCCCGGAGGTGCGGTTTTCAGGTTTTAATAGTGAAATACGGCCGGCAAAATCGCCCATGCGGTTTGGTGTCAGCATTGAAACTGCCAATCCAGCCAAAACCGATCTGACTGATTGTGATAACGATAGCAATTGCAGATGAGCTGTGAGCTTTTGCCATTTGAGAGCCTCAATGAGCCAGTTGACAGGCACAAGCACAACCGTAATCAGCAACGGAGTCACTGACAAGCCGGCAATGTCTGTTGGCAAGCCGTTGGCAAACTGCCTGTACACTTTCACTCCGATGAACAGGAGCGAAGCGGCCGCAACCAAAATCCGTAACGCCAAACCCAAAGAGTTTTTCACTTTGATACCTTTTGAACGGCTAAAGTAACAACTAATTTTGGGTAATGGCGGGTAAAAACCCGTATTATCTTCGCAGAATCACTTCCGCAACTCGCTTATCAGCCGTGCAACAGCCTTATCAACCGTTGGCTCGGCCTCGAGTGCCTTGACGAAGGCGCTGCCCACAATGGCGCCGCTCGAGTATTGGCAGGCAGCGTCGAAAGTGGCTTTGTTGGATACGCCGAAGCCCACCAAAGTGTGGTTTTTCAGGCCCATAGCGGCAATGCGTTTGAAGTAGGCTTGTTTCTCGTCGTTGAAACTCTTCTGCGCGCCTGTTGTCGAAGCAGACGAAACCAAATAGACGAAGCCTGTGCTAATGTCATCGATACGACGGACGCGCTCCTCGTCGGTTTCGGGGGTTACGAGCAGCACGAATTTCAGGCCGTAGCGCTCGGCAATGGGCTTGTAGTGCGACTCGTACTCCTCAAGCGGAATGTCGGGGATAATGAACCCGTCGACGCCAACCTCGGCGGCCTTGCGGCAGTAATTCTCGAACCCGAACTGCATAGCGGTGTTCAGATATCCCATCATAATCAGCGGAATATCAGTCACTTTGCGAATGTCTTTCAACTGCTCGAAAAGCAGCGTCTGCGTCATTCCGTTATCGAGCGCGCACTGGCTGCTGTGCTGAATTACAGGGCCGTCGGCCATCGGGTCAGAGAATGGCACGCCAATCTCAATCATATCAACACCCGCGGCGGTCAGGCTGCGAATGACCTCTGCGGTGCTGTCCTTTGTGGGGAATCCCGCAGTGAAGTAAACCGATAAAATGTTGTTTTTCTTCTCTGAAAACAATTTTGCTATTCTGTCCATATTGTTAAATGTTTAGAGTTTAGTGTTTAGTTTTTTGACTTCGGACATCAGACTACAGACTACGGACGAATTTGAGTCGAGAATTGTTGTCAATTGTCTTATGTCATAAATCTGTGTCATCTGTGTTATCTGTGCGATTATTCAGTGTTTTCCGTGGTTAAATCAGCAATGAACCTCCGCAGTTTCGCCACGTCTTTCAGCGCTGGTGCGGTCTCGAATCGGCTGTTCAGGTCGATACCTGCCAACTGCGGGTAACTGATTGAGCGAATGTCGGCGGCATCGTCGGCAGATATTCCGCCGCTCATCAGAAACGGCGTATCTTGCTTGTATTCAGCCAAAATACTCCAATCGAACTTGACTCCCGCGCCACCATAGCCCGCCGTGCGCGTGTCGAACAAAAACAGGTCGCAACAGTCTGAATATGAAGCGCATTGCGCAAAATCGGCAGCCGACGAAATGCCAAACGCCTTGATAACCTTCAAACCCGTTTGGCGCAAGGCGGCGCACTCGGCAGGGCTCTCATTGCCGTGAAGTTGCACGGCATTCAAGCGGAACCGCGCGGCAATGTCGGCAACAGCCGCAACCGTTTCATTTACAAACACTCCCACCTTGAGCGCGGGTGCGAAACTGGCGGTCAGGTGCGGCTGCGGCTCAGTGCCCACAAACCTCGGCGAGCGGGCGTAGAAAATCAGCCCAATCATATCGGGGTTCAGGTGGCGAACCTGTTCAATATTCGCCGAATCGCGCATTCCACAGACTTTTATCAACATATTGTTTATCAACGAATTAAATTTATCAACGAATTAAATTTATCAACGAATTAAATTTATCACCGAATTAAACAGACTTAACTAATTCTTGCTTACGAATGTCCGCAGGCGGACAAGTGAATTGAAAGAATAAATCTGTATAAATCATTTTAAATCTGCGTTATCTGTGTTCAAAATTCTTCACTTCGCGAATGAAATTCTCAAGCGCTTGCGGCGGATTGGCGGTCTTCATAAAATTCTCGCCCATCAGGAAACCGCGGAAACCCTCACGGCGCAGCGCCACAACGGTTTCGGGGCGCGAGAGTCCGCTCTCCGACACCTTCACAAACTCGTCGGGAATGCTGTGGCAGAGCCTGATAGAAGCCTCAATATCAACCTCGAAGGTTTTCAGGTTGCGGTTGTTGATTCCCACCATATCAATGTCGGCACCAATGCGGTCAGTCTCGTCGGGCGAGTGCAGTTCGAGCAGTGTCTCAAGGCCCAAACGGTGAGCCTCGCGCGCAAGGCGGCGACACGCGTCGGGCGGCAGAACGGCGGCAATGAGCAGCACAGCGTCGGCGCCGCAGCCTTTGGCCATCAAAAGTTGGTACTCGTCAATCACGAACTCCTTGTATAACAGCGGAATAGCAGTGAGCGGACGGGCGGCAATCATATCCTGCGAGCCGCCGCCAAAGAACTTTGCGTCTTGCAGAATCGACACTCCGCTGGCCCCCGCCTTTGCGTAGCCTGGCACAACCACATCGGGCACCGCCGTGGCGTTAATGTCGCCCTTCGACGGCGAGCGGCGCTTGAACTCCGCAATAATGCCCGTTGAAGATTGCAAAAGGCTGTTTTTCAGCGAAGTGCACTTACGTGCGAACCCATCGGCCGACTCCCAAACACTGGTTGCAACCGTCTGTTTCAGGCCTTCAACTTCAATGCGCTTATTGGCGACGATTGTATCGAGAATATTCATTTTCACCATTATAATTTATTTCTAACCAAACTTATCCAAACTAACCCCAATTCATTTTTTGGTTTTATTTGGGTTCGTTTGGTTAGAGATAATTAGTTTATTTTCAAGAATTCAGTTCGACAAATTTCTTCAGCGTAGCAAGTGCGCGGCCGCTCTCAATCGACTCGCGGGCCTCGGCCATACAATCCTCAACGCTCTTCTGCTGATTGATAATGTGAATGGCGAATCCTGCGTTGGCAATCACCACATTCTTCTGTGCCTCTGTGGCTTTGTCCATCAGCACGTTGTCGAAAATGGCCTTTGCCTCCTCGGCCGTCTGACCGCCGAAAATTTCGTTCATCTGCACGCGCTTGAAGTTGTAACTCTCTGGTGTATAGATTTTTTCGGTTGAGTTGGTGGCCACCTTGAAATCGCCCGTGAGCGAAATCTCATCGTAGCCGTCAAGGCTGTTCACCACGCCGTAGTTAATGTCAAGTGTCTGATATACATTGGTATAGAGACGCATTTGAGTCAGGTCGGCTGTGCCGAGAAGTTGGTTTTGCGGGCGGCACGGATTGACGAGCGGTCCCAAAAGGTTGAATATCGTCTTGAATTGCAGACTTTTACGCACTGGTCCGACGGCCATCATTGCAGGCGTGAAGAAGGGCGCGTGCATATAGGCCATTCCGCACTCCTCAATTGAGCGCGTGAGTTGCGAGTGGTCGGAAGTAAACTTAACTCCGTGAAGTTCAATCACATTGCTGGCGCCGCTGACCGACGTTGCGCCATAGTTGCCGTGCTTGGCCACCTTGTAACCCGCGCCCGCAACCACAAAGCACGAGCAGGTTGAAATGTTGAACGTGTTTTTGCCGTCGCCGCCCGTTCCCACAATGTCGATAGGCTTGAACGCGCTGAAATCCAACGGGTTCTGGCTCTGCATCAGTGCCTCGCGGTAGCCCACAATCTCGTCGACGGTAATGTCGCGCATTCGGTAAACGGTGAGCAGAGCGGCAATCTGGCTGTCTTTGTATTTTTCTTGTGATATGTTGATTAACAACTCTTTAGCCTCGCCACGGGTCAGTACCTCGTGATTGAACAATTTCTCTAATATCGCTTTCATTTTCGGTTGATTTTTAATGGTTTATAAAGTTTTCGATAATTCTCCGCCCGCCTGGTGTGAGCACCGACTCGGGGTGGAACTGGATTCCGTGCACGTCGAACTCCTTGTGGCGCACGGCCATAATGTTGCCTTCCTTGCTCTTGGCGGTAATCACAAGGTCGGGTGCAAAGCCCTCACTATCAATCACCCACGAGTGATAGCGCCCAACAATGAGTTGCTTTGGCAGACCGCTGAAAATGTAGTCGTCGGCAACAATATCGACGGGCGACTGAACGCCGTGGAAAACATTGCTCAGGTTGCGCAACTGGCAGCCGAACACCTCGCCAATGGCCTGGTGGCCAAGGCAAACGCCCAAAATGGGCTTTTTGTCGGCGTAGGTTCTGATAACTTCGGTGAGCAGCCCCGCCTCCGACGGAATGCCTGGTCCTGGCGACAGCACAATCTTGTCAGCATCAGCAAGTTGGTTCATTTCAAACTGGTCGTTTCGCACAACCGTAACATCGGCACCCGCCTCCTCAATCATCTGGCAAAGGTTGTAGGTGAACGAATCGTAATTGTCTATAATTGTGATTTTCATTGTATTAAATGTTTAATCGGTGAATTGGTGAATCGGTGAACTGATTTTTGTTTAACAGGTTGAAACGCTTCGCTGTTTAACAAGTTGAAACCTTCACCTTCTAAATCCTAATTCCTAAATCCTAACTATACTTATAACTTATTAACTTTCAACTTATAACTTAAAGTTTCTCCGCCATCTCAATGGCTTTTTTCAGTGCGCCTAACTTGTTGTTGACTTCCTGCAGTTCGCCTTCTTCCGACGATTGGGCCACAATGCCGCCGCCCGCTTGGAACCACAGTTCGTTGTTGCGGCTCACAAAGGTGCGGATTGTGATTGCCTGATTGAGCGAGCCGTCGAGACCGATTGAGCCAATGCAGCCACCGTAAGCGCCGCGGTTGTGCGGTTCTATCTCGCTGATTAACTGCATTGCACGCACTTTCGGCGCACCGCTCAATGTTCCTGCGGGGAAGGTGTCGATAAACGTGCGGACGGGGTCGGCGGCGGGTTTCAGCGTTCCGCTCACGCGGCTCACAAGGTGGATAACGTGGCTGTAGTACTGCGTCTCCTTGTAGAAATCGACCTTCACGCCCGAGCAGTTGCGGCTCAGGTCGTTGCGGGCCAGGTCGACAAGCATCACGTGCTCGGCGTTCTCCTTGGGGTTGGCCAGCAGCGCCGACGCCAGTTCCTCGTCCTCCTTCGGATTGCCCGTGCGGCGGGTGGTTCCCGCAATGGGGTCAATGTAGGCGCGGCCGTCGCTTATGCGGCAGTGAGTCTCGGGCGACGAGCCCAGAATGCGGTATCCGCCGAAATCGAAATAGAACAGATAGGGCGACGGGTTAATGCTGCGCAGGGCGCGATAGAGTTTGAAATCGTCGCCTTTGAACTTCTGCACAAAGCGTCGCGAAAGCACAATCTGAAACACATCGCCGCGAAGGCAGTGCGCTATACCCTTGCGGATATTGGCCTTGTGCTCGTCGTCGGTGAGCGTGCTTGTGGTGTCGCCCACACGGCTGAAATCGTACTCGGCAATGTGTCCGCCGCTGATTTTCGACTCAATGCGGTCGAGTTGGCTCTCCTCGCCGTCGGCCAGAAGTTCAATGAGCAGCATCTCGTGGCGGAAGTCGTTGAACACGATAACGTACTTATACAGAATATAATACATATCGGGCGCGTCGTTGCGGTCGGCGGTGCTGTCCTTCACGGCAATGCCCTCAAAATAGCGCACGGCGTTGAACGTGGTGTAGCCGTAGAGTCCGCAGTATTGGCGGTAGTCGCCCTCAATTTTGAATTGGCTAAGGAACTCATTTATAGCCGAATCCACACGATACTGACCGCCGATTTCGTGCTCCGAGCGCTTTTGGTCGGGGAAGGTCATAATGGCCTTGCCGTGGCTCACCTGCACGCTTGCCATCGGTCCAATGGCAATGAATGAGCGGTTGTTCTCACTTCCGTGATAATCAGAACTTTCCATCAGCGCGCTCTGTGAGTACAGGTCGCGAAGTTTCATATAGGTGCTCACAGGCGTGTGAAGGTCACCCAGCATTGTACGATAGTTGATTTTGTAGTTGTACATAATTGTAAATATTTGATTTTTAGATTTTTCCTTCAAAATAAGTCGAGAATGTGTTCATATCCTTGTCGCCGCGACCCGACACGGTGAGCACCACCACATCGGTAGGCTTGAACTTGATTTGGCTCAGAGCGGCCAGTGCGTGCGCGCTCTCAATGGCGGGGATAATTCCCTCAAGGCGAGTGAGTTGCAGAGCGGCGTCCATTGCCTGTTGGTCGGTGACGGCCAGCACCTGCGAGCGTCCGCAGCGTGCCAGGTGGGCGTGCATCGGGCCAATGCCAGGATAGTCGAGACCAGCCGAAATTGAGTATGGCTCAATGATTTGGCCGTCGTCGGTCTGCATCACCAGCGACTTGCTGCCGTGCAGCACACCCACGCGCCCCAGGTGAATGGTGGCGGCGCTCTTGTCGGTGTCGACGCCCAGACCAGCGGCTTCGGCGGCAATGAGTTTCACGTTGTCGGCGTCGAGATAGTGGTAGAACGTTCCAGCAGCATTGCTTCCGCCGCCCACGCAGGCAACCAGATAATCGGGGTTTTCGCGGCCTTCCTGCTCCTTGAGTTGGCGCTTAATCTCCTCACTGATAACCGATTGAAAGCGGGCAACCATATCGGGGTATGGGTCGGGGCCCACCACCGAACCGATAATGTAGAAGGTGTCGCGCGGATTGCAGCACCAGTCGCGAATTGCCTCGTTGGTGGCGTCTTTCAGCGTGCGGTTGCCCGACATCACTGGAACAACCTTGGCGCCTAACATCTTCATTCGCTGCACGTTGAGAAACTGCCGCTTGACGTCGGTCTCGCCCATATAAACCACGCACTCCATATTCATCAGCGCGCAGACGGTGGCCGTTGCCACTCCGTGCTGACCAGCGCCCGTCTCGGCCACAATGCGCGTCTTGCCCATCCGCCGCGCCAGCAGAATCTGCCCCAGAGCGTTGTTGAGTTTATGCGCACCCGTGTGGCACAGGTCCTCGCGCTTCAGATAGACTTTGGCGCCCACTGCCTCCGACAGCCGCTTGGCCTGATAGAGTGGCGTGGGGCGGCC
The DNA here is from genome assembly GCA_946186925.1 of uncultured Bacteroidota bacterium. GTDB lineage: Bacteria > Bacteroidota > Bacteroidia > Bacteroidales > SZUA-534 > RUG13583. The sequence goes on from CAMHPA010000033.1 coordinate 30,581, forward strand.
CACATAGTCGTGCAGCAGTTGGTTCAGTTCCTTCTGAAAATCGGGGTCGCCCATAATCTTCAGATAGTTGGCCTTCAAATCTTTAACGTTGCGGTAGAGAATCTCGGGCACATAAGCGCCGCCAAACTCACCGTAGTAACCGTTTTCATCGACATTGTACTTCATATTGTTTTCTTATTAAAAATTGACATAAAAAAAGCCCGTCGTGAGTACGACGGGCTGTATTCGTTAATTTTTGGACAACAGGGTGCGTTACTCACAAATCTGAATCTGTAAGCGCCACCACCAATTACCGTTTCCAAAAAATGTGTTCATCACTTTTAATTTTGCGGCGCAAATGTGAGGAAATATTTTTAATGTGCAAGAGATTTTTTCGGCAAAGGCGATTTTTTGTGTGGGGATACGTGATTTTGGTATGGATGGGGGTGGGGCGTGGTGTGCCGTGTCCGCCCCGAGTAACCAGTTAAACAATTAACAATGAATAATTAACAATTAAATGGTGATGGTGTTGGAATTTAGGTATTAGGCACTAGGAATATGCTGAGTCTGAAGTCTGTGGTCCAATTTATCGAAAACGGTTTTCGCTTGCGCGATAAATTATAATCTCTAACCGATTTTTTCTCGCAAGCGAGAATTGTATGGGTAGCGCCCTAACGGACGGAAATTGTTGGAAAATTTGAAAACAAAATTTTACAAAAACTATTCCCCGTAGGGGATAAATATCGGTAGATATGGTCGTAAATCATTGGTTTTACGCCGTAGGCGTTGCATATAATGCATACGCGGTCAACG
>CAMHPA010000034.1 GCA_946186925.1 uncultured Bacteroidota bacterium
CACATAAGAGTAAGACTCTGCATTATAAATTGCGTTCATAGCCTTAACCCATGCGTTTTCGTTCAGTTTGCTGTTGCGATATTTTACATCCTCAGAACCAAAATAGATTCCGAGTAGCATGTCAATTTTTGCAGAAGCTAGGGCTGTTACATCAACTGTCTGTAAGCCCGAATAATTGGGGTAACTAAGATTATATCCTTTATTTGTTAAATCGATCCAGTAATCTTGAGCGGCTTTGTCAGCTTCTTCTTTAGCGTTATCAGCTGCAATTTTTGCCTGTTGGATTTCCTCATAGCTTTTGCCGGCCAATTTTTCCTGAACCTTTATTTCTGCCTCTTTATCAGCTATGTCTTTCTGGTTGCGTGCGATAACCTGCTTCTGGTAAGCAATGGCGGCATCTTTTGCTGCAGTGTGAGTAAGATTACCCGATTTGATTCCGTCCAAATTCTGTTGAGCTGTTGCCAAGTCACCTTGGAAAGTTTTCACATTAGCAACTGCGTTGTTGTACATTGTCCAATATTTCTGGTCGAGATTCGCTTTTTCTTTGTTAAGCTCAATCTGACGCAATTCTTTTACTTCGCTTGACTCTGAATCGTCAACACACGATACAAACGAGGCGCCCACACAAAGTGCACCCATCAATAACAAACTCTTTTTCATGTTAAATAAATTGTTAAATTTTTATTTGGTTATTTATACATGAAACAACCACATCGTTGTTTCGCCCACAAAAGTATAAAAAATATAATACTGCATACTTTTTCTTTTCTTGAAGGTAAATTCAACAATCTATTACTCGTGATACGCATATCGCATTGATTGTTTTGAAGGTTGAACAATAGCCATATGATAAAATATAGGCGTATAAAAAAAGCCGCAAGCCTATTACCTCGATGGACATACGCTTGCGGCACAAAAGCTCAACACAAAGACGTTAATGCGAGAACAGCAGCTCCCTGTATTTCGGCAGCGGCCAAATCTCGTTATCCGAAATCATTTCAAGATGGTCGATATGCTCGCGAATGCTTGACAAGTATGGTTTTACTGTATCGGAATATGCACGTGCTTTTGCAAAAATATCATCGATGGCATTAGCACGTTTGCGAGCCTCTGTCATATCGGTAACCATTGATTTTATGGCTGTTATGCGTTTCGATATATCTTTAATGGTTTCCAGTTGCAGTTCTGCAACCTCGTTGAAATCGGCATTTGAAAGCACTTCCTTCAAGCCACGAACATTCTCAATCAGTTGGTTCTGATATTTGTAAACGGTTGGTATAATGTGGTTTGTGGCCAAATCGCCCAACACGCGCGACTCAATCTGAATCTTCTTGGTGTAGTTCTCGACGCGAATCTCGTGACGAGCTTCTATCTCACGCTCAGTGAACACTTTAGCGCTTGTGCAAAGGTCGATATTCTTCGGGTCGCGGAAAGCCTCCAGTGCGGCAATGGCGCCCTTTGGGTTCGACAGTCCGCGGCGCTCGGCCTCTTTTTCCCACTCGCGGCTGTAGCCGTTGCCGTCGAAACGCACTGGTTTTGAGTAAACTATCAACTCTTTCAGCTCTTGGAAGATTGCTTCGTCCTTCTTCACACCAGCATCGATTTTTGCATCAACCTTCTGCTTGAACTTGCGCAGCTGGTCGGCCACGCCAAGGCAAAGGAACGTCATTGGTGCGGCGCAGTTGGCGCTGGCTCCGGCCGAGCGGAACTCGAAGCGGTTGCCCGTGAAGGCAAACGGCGACGTGCGGTTGCGGTCGGTATTGTCGAGCAGAATCTCTGGAATCCGCCCGATACCCAATTTTATGTCGGTTTTCTCGTCGGGCGTCATCTTCTTGTCGCTCACGCGTTGCTCTATATCATCAAGAATACCAGACAGATAACTTCCAAGGAACACCGACATAATCGACGGCGGCGCCTCGGTTGCGCCCAAACGGTGCTCGTTGCCGGCAGTGGCTATGCTGGCGCGCAAAAGGTCGCCGTACTCATAGACTGCGCTGATTGTGCAGGCCAGAAAAACCAGGAACTGCATATTGCTCTTCGGATTTTTGCCCGGCGAGAGCAGATTGACGCCAGTATTGGTGGCCATCGAGAAGTTGTTGTGCTTGCCCGACCCGCTGATTCCCTTAAACGGCTTTTCGTGGAAAAGCACATTGAAGTTGTGGCGGCGTGCCACCTTCTTCATAAGGTCCATCAGCAGCATATTGTGGTCGACGGCCAGATTGGCTTCCTCGAACACCGGTGCGCACTCAAACTGGTTGGGTGCCACCTCGTTATGACGTGTCTTGACAGGAATTCCCAACCGATAGGCCTCAACCTCAAAATCGCGCATAAAGGCGCTCACGCGACTTGGAATGGTGCCGAAATAGTGGTCGTCCAACTGTTGGTCTTTGGCCGAAGCGTGCCCCATAAGGGTGCGGCCGGTGAGTTGCAAGTCGGGACGGGCCAGGAACAGCGCCGAATCGACAAGGAAATACTCCTGTTCCCAACCCAGCGTGGTCACCACTTTCGTGACGTCTTTGTCGAAATATTGGCAAACGCCGACAGCCGCATCGTTCAAAGCCGAAGTGGCCTTCAGAAGCGGTGTTTTGAAATCGAGCGCCTCGCCCGTGTACGATATGAAAATGGTTGGAATACAAAGAGTTTTCTCCAATATGAAGGCTGGCGACGAAGGGTCCCAGGCCGTATATCCGCGCGCCTCGAAAGTGTTGCGCAATCCGCCGCTCGGGAAACTCGAAGCATCGGGCTCTTGCTGTGCCAGTTTGCCGCCATCGAAAGCCTCAATGCCGGTTGCGCTGTCGAAATTCGGCTCAAAGAAAGCGTCGTGCTTCTCGGCCGTTGAGCCAGTGAGCGGGTGGAACCAGTGCGTGTAGTGCGTTGCGCCCTTGCCCAGCGCCCACGCCTTCATACCCGACGCCACCTGGTCGGCAATGCGGCGCGGAATGCGCGTGCCGTTATCGATTGAGTCGATGACGCACTCGTAAGCCTCACGCGACAGGAACTCCTTCATTTTGCTCTTGTCGAAAACATTTTCGGCATAATACTCCGACGTCTTTTTGTCGGGCATTTCAACCTTCACCGCCTGACGGTTCATCAGTTGCTCCAAAGCCTTGAAACGGATTGTTGACATTGTTGTCTATTCTTTTAAGATTTCGGCACAAAGATATGGCAAAAACGGCATATTGTACGTGAATTTGTTATAAAAAATTCGAACATACCCCTAATTTTTATGGGGTAACGAGTGGGTTTTGTCTTTTTTCGGGGTGCACCATCCGTTTTTTAATGATTCGAACAAAATCTTGTCTCTAACCAAATGAAAACAAAAATATTCGAATCGGTTTCCGCAGACGGATAATGGTTTTAGGATATCGATTCGCGAGAAATTTTGAAAAATTGCCAATGAAACGCGCCGTAGGTGCGTAAGATTGGTAGAAACCGGCTTTCATTATTGATTGAGCGTGCCGTAGGTACGCAACAACATTTTTTTTATGTGGCGTACCTACGGCACGCTATTTTTCTTGGGACATATTTCTACCTATCTGTTGTCCTTAACGGGACAATTTTCGCCTACGGGGCGTGGTATAAAACGCGTAGGGGCGAAAATCTTTCGCACTATACTTTTGGGGATTTTCAACAACTGAATTCTACAATATCTCCTTCAATTCCAGTAGATTGCGAATTTCATAAGTCACCGGTCCTTCGGCTGGTTTGTTGCGCAGATTGACGTAAACCTGGTCGATACCGGCCTGGCGGGCACCGACAATATCGGTGGGCCACTCGTCGCCAATCATCAAGCTCTCGCGTTTGCGGGCGTTCACGTATTTCACCGCATAGTCGAAGGCCAGTTTGTGCGGCTTTTTGTAGCCCATCTCGTCCGACGTGAAAACCTTCTCAAAGTAAGGCGCGAGTCCCGATTCGGTTGTTTTAATGTGTTGAATTTCAATAAATCCATTAGTGAGCAGATAAAGGTGGTATCCTTTCTCTTTCAAATAGTCGAGCACCTCAAAGGCGTGCGGCACAACGCGCGTCTGATGTGGCGACATTTCAAGGTACCGTTCGCTAAAAGCCTCTGCCACAGCCCTATCGGTAATGCCGAATTGGAGAAGCGCATCATGGAAACGCTTCCAGCGCAACAACTCTTTGGTAATCTTGCCCAAACCGTATTCAACCCAGAGACTGTCGTTGTAATGGTGGTATAAATCAAGGAACTCCTGTTCGTGCGGAACAAGTTCGGGAAGCATTTGGCGCATAATATGGCGCAAAGTGAATTCCGAGTTGGCGGCAAAATCCCAAAGGGTGCCGTCCAAATCGAAATACAGCCACTTGTAACCCATTAAAATACTCTATTTCTTGAGTTTAAGAACAGCTTTCGAATTCTCGATTTTCTTGCCAGGTGCGTTAGGAACGTTGATTTTCATCGAGAATGGCTCAATTTTTTCGCCTTCAATTTCAAGAGTGTAACTTCCAGGCAGTAATGCCACCACCACATTGCTCGCCGCTGGGTTGTAATTGTAAGTGCCAAAGATCGTTTTGTTTTTAAACACCGATACCTTCAAAGTTGTGTCGGTATCAGCAAAATCAACACTCTGGTCACCTTGCTGGGTGACAACTTTTACAATATACATTCTCACCATCGGATCCTTCTCGTTGAATACCACGCGGTATATATCGGAGTAGCCGTAAGAATCGGGGCGAATGGACGAGACGTAAGCGTATGTGCCGTCGAGCGTATAACTGATAGTCAGGTTGTCATACATATCGTTGAGCGGATAGCCGATATTTTGTGGTTCACCGGTTTTGAACGTTTTCAAGTCTATGTCACAGACAAAAATGTCGTAACCGCCCATCGATTTTAGTCCGTTGCTGCAGAAATAGAGTTTCTTACCATCGTTTGAGAGCATAGGGTACGACTCATCGAATTTTGTGTTCAAGCTGCTAAGATTTGTCGGAGCGCACCAGTCGCCGTTAGGCAGACGCACCGAGTAGAACAAATCAAGACCTCCCTGACCGCCCAAGCCCGCGCTTGAAAAAATCAGCGTATCGCCGCTCGTTGTTGAGCAGGCAGCCTGTTCCAGGTTACGGGTATTTATTGTTGGCGGCATAATATTCTTCCCTTTCAGTGTTCCATTTTCGATTGCTGATATAATCAAGTCGCGTTCAATACCATAGGCTTCTTGTTGGAAGTAAATCTCACCGCTGCCAATCGACATTCCGGCCATAATCTCGTTTTCAACAGTGTTGACCGACGATGCCGCGCGGTTCTTTTTAAAATCTCCCGACTCGCTGGCCGAGTGGAGAACGTCCCAAGTGTACTCTTTCACCTCAGTGTCATACTTGCGGTTCGACGAGTAGAGCAGCAAATCATTGTCGATGGTGAGCATAGGGGTTATCTCGTCCATCTCGCTGTTGATGCCCTTGCCCAGATTCACGAAAGTGACATCGAGCGGCTTTTTTATCATTTTTTCGGCATTGCCGATGTATGCTTTGAGCGCGTCAATCTCAATCGACGATTTGAATTTCGCCTCAGCTTTCGAGCAAAGCTCGCGGGCCTTGTCGAACTGCTGGTTGTAGAGATATGCGCGTATCAGCGCCATTTGGAAATCCTCAGTCTGGCCATATTTCGGCTCAGCTTTAAGCAGATACGGCAGAGCCTCGGCCGGAGCGGCGTTGGTGCGGATTTTGCAAATGCCTATCGCGTATGCGATGTCAACATTGCCTGTATCCTTTTTATATGCAGATAGATATAATTTAAGAGCCGTTGGATAGTTGTCTTGTTTGAACTGAAAATTAGCCTCTTTAACATCTTGTGCATAAACCGTGAAAGGTGCAATAACCAATATTGCCAGCACGAATTGTAATAATCTTTTCATAGCCGGTTATTTTACAGGTTTCAAATGTATTGTGCGGTAAATATATTCGTCGTCAGTTGGGGCGATGCGTATTTTTTCTTTGAAGCCAGAATCCTGTCCATCAAACTTAACCTCATAAGTATAATCACCAGGGTAAAGCGCAGCGAAGAAGTATCCCTCTTCAGTGACATCGAGTTGTGACACAATATTCTGATATCTGTCGAACACCATCACGTAGGCTTTGGGCATACTTTCGTTGTATTGTTCCTCACTCAAATCGTTTTCACCTACCAGCACCGTTCCATACAATGTTTTAGGTTGTTCATTATCATCACCGAAATCAATGCGGTAAATGTCCAGATTGCCAACACCCTCTTTTCGCTTTGCAGCAATATAGGCCACCTTGCCATCTTCGGCAAATGTGATTTTAGTATTGTCAAGTGGCGTATTAATTGGGAATCCGATACCACGAGGACGAAGCCATTTACCGGTACTCTCGTCGAGCGACGCGCGATAAATGTCATAGCCGCCCACACAGTCTTCGCGCCCTTTTGATGCGAAATAAAACGTTTTGCCGTCGGGACTTAGTGTGGGATAGTTCTCGTCATATTCAGTATTGATATCAGAACCCATATTTTCTGATGGTCCCCACTTGCCATCTGGGCCACGGTGCGACACGTACAGATCAAGTCCGCCACGGCCGCCAGGCTTGTTGCTGGCATAGTAAATGCTGTTCCCGTCAGCTGATATACAAGCTCCCATCTCAACATCATCAGTATTCATATCGGCAGGCAAATCTGACGCTTGTGCTTTATTGAATTTCAAGCCCTTACGCATATACATCTTAATATCATGGTTTGCATAGTCGCCATTGGCGTAAATCAAAATCCGGTTGCCGTCATTGGTTATGCCAACCACTTGCTCGTCGTCATAACTGCTTATGGGAATTTGTACGGCCGGCAGCCATAAACCCTTCTTCCTCTCGCTGTACTGGCCGCTGTATATGTATGCCTCATATTCTTTTATGTAGTGCCGGTTGCTTGAGAAGTAGAGCAGATTGTTGTCTGGCGTAACAACCGGACACATATCGTCGAACTTAGAGTTGATCGTTGTGTCAAGTAGCGTAAATGTAACGTTAACAGGCACATTGACAAGGTTCTTAGCATATTCGCACATTTCAATCATTCGCCCAGCCTCGAGCAAATCCGTCTCATCAACGCCAACCATCTTATAATCGTAAAACGCCTCAATAGCTTCGGTAAAACGGTAGTTATACATATAGGCCTTTCCAAGGAAAAATTTTGTACGAATGGGATAGTTGTTGAAACTCACCACATACTCTAAAAACGGTACCGATTTTTCCTTGTCAACATTGGTCTCAGTATAGCAGACACCTATGCGGTAGTTGAGATCGAGGTTTTCCTTATCGTTTTTGTATAGTTCCAAATAATTTTGGAGTGCATACTCATAATCGCCTTTCTTAAAAGCGTTTTCGGCATATTTTTTTATTAATACGATATCATCGTCCTGCGCCAGCGCCGAAGCTGCAAACGCCAGAATCATTGTAACGCTTAAAACAAACTTATTCAAACACATATCTTATACTTTCCATTGCTTTCGCAGAATGAACTGCAAATATAAAAATATAATTCGCATTTTTCATCGCAAGCATTCGTATTGATTGCAGCCCAATTGCATCTTTCCGCGCTTGTAACTGTGGCCAGTCATTGATGAAAGCAGAATAGCCATTTTTTCAGTGCCGCCCGACGATGCGAAAACATCGGTGCCGCAGCGGCTGTCGGTGTTGAGCAGGCCGTGTTCGGCAAGCAGGTCGGCGGCATGTCGGGCTACTGCCGGAGCCGGGTCGATGACAGTGACTTGCGGACCGGCCAAAGCCTCAATCTGCGGCTTGAAAAAAGGGTAGTGGGTGCAGCCCAGAACAATCTGGTCAACGCCGTGCTCAAGCATCGGTCCGATGTATTTTTTGAGCAGCGGAAGCGCTTTCGGGCCGTTGTACTCGTTGGCTTCAACCAATTCAACAAGGCCGTCGCCAATCTGCACCATCACGTCGATGTCGCGGGCATATTTCTGACTTGTGGCTTTGTAGAGGCGGCCGTTGAAGGTGCCTTTGGTGGCCAGAACGCCAACCTTGCCCGAGCGGGTGTGCAGTGCGGCTTGCTTGATAGCCGGTTCCATTCCCACAAACGGCACAGAGTATGCGGCGCGCAGCTCGTCGATGGCCGCGGCGGTGGCGGTGTTGCAGGCCACAATAATAAGCTTGCAGCCAGCGTCGAGCAATCCGTCGGCAATGGTGCGGGCCAGCCGCACAATCTCATCTGGCGACTTTGGTCCGTATGGGCAGTTGCGGCTGTCGGCAAAGTACACAATGTCCTCGTTTGGCAGCTGCCGGCGCACCTCGCGCCAGACTGTCAGCCCGCCAAGCCCCGAGTCGAATATGCCTATCGGATTGCCACTCATTGTGATTGCTTAAAACAACAATATCCAACGGTTGCCCGCTGGATATTGTCTTATAATTCATTTGAAAGAATTTACTTTATCCCTAATTTTTTGAGAACCAATGGCAGCATATCAACACTCTGCTCTGAGTGGTAAAGAATGGCGCCCATACTCATATCGAAAACGTAGGTGAAGTTGTTCTCGGCGGCCACTTCATCGATAGCCTTCTTGGCCTTGTCGATGATAGGCTGAAGCAATTCGCCCTCTTTGTTGCTCAAATCTTTTTGTGCTGTCTGCTGGAAAGCCTGCAAGCGTTGCTGGATGTTGGTCAGCTCACTTTCTTTAGCTTCAAGCAGAACCTGCGGAAGAGAGTCGCGTTGCTCAAGATACTGTTGGTATTTGTTCTCTAACTCGCTCTGCATAGCGGCCATCTGGTCTTCGAGTTGTTTGGCATATTTTTCGAGTTGGGCACGTGCTTGCTCGCGCTCGGGCATCTGCTGTAACAACTGACCTGAATCTATATGGCCAAATTTGAAATTTTGTGCATTTGAAACTGTAGCCATTGCCGTGAATGTCATAACGGCAAGAATTGTTAAGAGTTTTTTCATCGTTCTAAATTTATATTGTTTGAATGCAAATATATTAAAATTGGTTTGCGCCAATGCAATTTTCGCAAAAAATCAGCTGCTTAATTCTTGTATCCCAGTTTTTGCAGCACATCATCGCTCTTGTCGTACTTGGGGTCGGAATAAAGGAATGCAGCGCCGCCAGCCGCATCAAAAATGAATGCATAATTACCCGATGTGGCTATTTCTTTGATTGCGTTGAATATATCATCCTGAATAGGTTTTATCAGTTCTTGGCGTTTCTTGAACAAATCGCCGTCGGTGCCGAAATATTTCTTCTGCAACTCCTTGGTTTGTCGTTCTTTCTGAACAATCTCATCTTCGCGTTTCTGCTTCATCTCGTCGGTGAGCAGCACCTTCTCGGCCTGGTATTCCTTGTACATTTTCTCAATTTCGGCATATTTTGTCTCAATCTCGGCCTGCCAGTCTTTCGACATGATTTCAAGCTGCTCTTGCGCCGACTCGTAGGCCGGTATGCTCTTCATAATGTAGTCGGTGTCGACATACGCGAATTTCTGTGCGAAAGCCGATGTTGCAAGCAGCGCAAACATTCCGGCAAAAATTGTTTTTTTCATAATCGTGTGGTATTAAATATGTTACACAATATCGTTTTTTCCAACCAGTAATTAGAAGGCCTGGCCGATTGTAAACGCGAACTGACTGCCGTTTGAATTGGGGTTACGCGGATTGGTGTCGAAGCCATAGCCCCAGTCTAGGCCAAGCAGACCGAGCATAGGCAGATAGAACCTCACTCCCACTCCCGCTGAGCGATAGAGGCTGTATGGATTGTAATCCTTCAGCTCATACCACGAGTTACCGGCGTCGAAGAACGCCGATGCCCAAATTGTTGACGACTCCTTCATCACCAAAGGATAACGCAACTCTACCGACAGTTTCTGATAAATATTGCCCTGCGGGAAAGCTGTCAGCGAGCCGTTACCGTTGTTGCCGTTGTCATAGCCACGCAACGGTATCACATCGTAGCCGTAGTAATAATTGCCTCCCTGCATGCCATCGCCACCAAGCTGGAACGACTCAAATGGTGAATATCCCCAGCGGTAATAATAGTAGCCAAGCAAACCAAACTCAAAATTGGTGCGCAACACCAAATTCTGGTAAACAGCATTGAACCAGTCGGCTTTGAATTTCCACTTGTGGAACTCAATAAGTTTGTATTTGCGGCGTGCCTCCTCCTCGCGTATGGCCGTGATATTGCCATCGAGCGATTTTTTCTCATTATTGTCAAGCTCCCAGAAACGCTTGTCGCGAATGAGCGAATAAGGGGGAGTGAGTTGCAGCGAGAGTGATATGTTAGCGCCGTGGCGCGGATAGAGCGGCTGATCAAGTGAATTTCGCCCAATCACTGTTGTAAAGCTCAAGTTTGTTGATACGCCTGTCGTGAATTCGTTCAGAATGGCGTAGTTTTGAATGTTGTAACGCTGATAGCTGATTTCGTTGTAAATGGTGAAATAGTTGTCGGGCCACTCCAGACGGCGTCCCAAACCGACAGATGCGCCGGTTATTTTCATAAACTGCGAGATGTTCGATTTATAGACATTACTGCTCGACCGCACAGTGTGGTAGAACGACACCGTGAACGAGTTTGGTTTGCGGCCACCCAGCCATGGCTCGGTAAACGACAAGCTCAACGAGCGATAGTGTTTTCCGCTAGTTTGCGCATGAATCGAAAGGCGTTGACCATCGCCCGATGGTAGCGGTTTGTATGAATCAAAATTGAAGATATTTCTTGCCGAAAAGTTGGTAAACGACAGACCCAGCGTTCCGATAACCATACCGCCTCCCCAGCCACCTGAAAGCTCTATCTGATCGGCTGGACGCTCCACTACAATATATTCAAGATCGACTGTTCCGTCCGCCTGGTTGGGCGTCGGTTTCACATCGAATTTCTCTGCGTCGAAATAGCTCAGCGATGCAAGTTCGCGGATGGTGCGCATAATGTCCGACTTGCTGTATAGGTCGCCAGGGTGCGTCCAGATCTCGCGGCGGATAACATGCTCATTGGTACGGTCGTTTCCATGAATTGTCACTCGGTTGATGCGAGCCTGCTTGCCCTCGTAAATTCTTATCTGCAAGTCGATTGAATCGTTATCAACCTGCACCTCAACTGGAATGGCTTGGAAAAACAGGTAGCCACGGTCGACATAAAGCGAGGCCACCGCGTTGTCAGCTATCATAAGCCGCTTGTCGAGCTGCGCCTGGTCAAAGACATCACCCTTCTTTATATCCAGCTGAGCATCGAGAATTTCTGCTCGGTATTTCGTATTTCCCACCCACTCAATGTTGCGAAAATAGTATTTCTTGCCCTCCGCCACGCGGATATCGATGTTGAACATGTTGTCCTCATTGCGGTACACGGTGTCGAACACAATTTTTGCATCGCGGAAACCGCGTTCATTGTATTTTTCAATGATTTTTTTCTTGTCTTCTGCGTACTTGGCCTCAATATATTTCGACGATTTGAAAATGTTATACCACGTTTTCTGCTTTGTCCCCTTCATGGCGCGGCGAATTTTACCGTCGGAAAGTACGTCGTTGCCTTCTATATTGATTCTCTTGATTTTAACCTTGCTATTCTTTTTGACATTGAAATGCAGAACTATGGTGTTGGCCATCATTGTGTCCTCAATCTGCTTCACATTCACCTTTACGTCATGAAATCCTTTTTTGATATAAAATTCTCTGATTCGTTTAACAGCTGTGCTTATCATATCGTCAGTGATTTGGATGCCACGCACCAGATTCACTTCTTCCTTCAAATCGTCAGCCTGAGATTTTGATATGCCTGAGAACTCGACTCGCGACAAACGCGGACGCTCTTTAAGGTGGAAATTGAGGTATATTTTATCGTCGGTGATATTTGTTACTGTGATCTGAACATCGCCGAACAGGCCGTGTTTCCAAAGCTTATTGATAGCTTTCGATATGGCGTCGCCTGGGACCTCGATTTTCTGTCCGACCTGCAATCCTGAAAGGCTGACTAATGTGGTTTGGTTCAGATATTTGACACCACTTACAGTGATACCGCCAATCTCATATTCTTTTGGACGTGAATAATCTATCTTCATGTCGCCACCGGCTGCTGATTGCGCGAACGCTACAACAACGTCAAGCAACAAAACAACCGCAACTATTAGTTTTTTCATCATCTGTCTTAATTATCAAATGCCATCGCATAACTGCTCACTGGTCTTTCCAAACCGGCGTTCTCGCTGCTGATAGTCGACAATAGCCTTGTAAAGTTCCTCCTTGTCAAAATCAGGCCAGAAAGTCGGCGTGAAATACAGCTCGGAATAGGCCAGCTGCCACAGCATGAAATTGCTGATCCGATACTCACCGCTTGTTCTTATGAGCAAGTCAGGATCGGGCATGCCGTTGGTGTACAGGCTCCGGTTCACCGTGTCACCATCAATGCTATCAGCACTCATTTTGCCTGCCTCAACATCGAGCGCAATCTTCCGCACAGCCTCAACTATCTCAACCTTGGAACTGTAGCTCAAGGCCAGTGTCAACGTCAAGCCTGTGTTGTTTCTAGTCTTGTCGATGGCCTCCAGCAGATTTGTGCGAACCTTTTCTGGCAGATCGGTAAGCCGTCCTATTGCATTTAAACGGATATTATTCTTGATTAGTGTATCAGTTTCGGTATTTATTGCTGAAACCAGTAAATCCATCAGAGCCATCACCTCCATCTTGGGACGGTTCCAGTTCTCTGTCGAGAATGCGTAGAGCGTAAGGTAGCCGACGCCCAATTCGGCACAGCCTTCACACACTTCGCGAACCGCCTTCAATGCGCTCTTATGCCCGAAAATGCGGGCATTGCCCTGCTGCTTCGCCCACCTGCCGTTGCCATCCATTATTATGGCGATGTGCTTTGGCAAACGTTCTTTTATGATTGTTTCTTTGAGAGACATCCCTACTCTATTTGCGGCGCAAATTTAGTCAAACGTAGGACATTTTTGAGGATAATCGAATTTATATGCCAAATAAATTGAGAAATATGACAACCAGTCGTTGTTGCTTGCCACATATTTTTGCTTTATGCCATTTACCTCCGATGGCCTCGGCGCCTTAAAGTCGATATTATCTGTAAATGTTTTAATCATCATCCAGTCAACTCCATACACGAACTTACGATGTGAGTTGAATTTGACGCCAAAACCGAACGGAACATCAACTATGAATTTGTCGGTCGGGGCGTCGCCGGGGAATAATCCCATTCCCATTCCGCCTTGCAGATAGGTGGCGAAAGGCATATCTTTCTTACCAAATATAAAAGGAAGGAAGTTAAACTCGCCCAAAACGCTGAAATGTACCAAACCGCGATTGAATGAATAGTCTCTCGCTTTTTGGAATTCGTTTTTGTATTTTGAATCGGATGCGGTAAGCTTGCCATATGATAGCAATGCTTTCGCCGAATACCTGACATTGAAATTATGACGGTAAAAGGCCGCTATCGCCGGCCGTGTGCCTTTGAACGGCACGTTGTTTATGTCGCCAAGATAATACATGCCACCCAACTGTCCACCGATTTCGCCATAAGGGAAACTGATAGTCTGAGCGCACAATGGCATCGCCGTTAAGGACAGAAGTATCGCCAGACAGAACAATCTGCTGCAAGCATGCATCGCTATCTCCTAATAGTTTTGAAGTTAGGCATGTGGTTTCTCTTCTCTCTCATCTTGAAAGCCAAGTTCACTGCCACAAACTGGTACTGGTCTATCCACTTGCCGAATTTCCATCGTTTGTTAATATCATCTGATGGTGTTGGCGATTTTCTGCTGCCATCGGCACCATCAACGTAATCGCCTATTACCTCCCGTAACCCAAATTCAGCTCCTAAATATACATTGCGCTGAAGCCTGACTTTTGCGCCCACACCCAACATCACAACTGGCGCGAAACTACCATATGATTTTGAGTAGCGCTCGCGGCCCTGCGGGTCGTTCCAAAAGAATTTGCCATAACTGAAATATCCGCCCACACCGGCGAACAAGTACGACGGCATTGTGAAGTTCTTTAGCTTCGTCTCACCCAATTTGCGGTAAACCGTTTTGTGCTCACGCTCCTTTATAAACTCAAATTCATAGCGCACGCCCAACTCTGCAAATCCTGATTTGAATGCGATTCCATCGCGATAATAATAATGCGTGCGTTTTTCAATAGTTTCGCGGGCACCCATATAACCAAGATTCAAACTGCCACTGACAAAATGCCTTCCTTTAATATTGTATTTCAATATTCCATCGGCAAGATAACCTGTCGTTCTGAATGGCAGAATCCAAATCATTTTATCCGGATCATTTGGTGAGCACACATCACCCATAAAGTTGGTCAAACCAATGCCGGTATGTAATTCGTATCTTGGTTTGTTCCATTTTTGGGCTGATGCTCCGGTAAAACACAATACCAATAAAAGTATTAACGATATCCGGCTGACTGAATTCACTTTCATAATGGCAAGGGTTAGAATTTAGGCAATCCGTTTCGGCCCGTCTTCAACTTGTACGAAACAGACACTACAGTAAACATATAAAAGTCATTGTATTTTGACTCACCGCGTTGTTCGCCAGGTGCATATCTTACATTTGGTAATGGATCGTTCTCATCGTCAGTTTTGATACTGCGATCAGCCATGCGGGCAGCCTGTGGATTATGACGTGCGAGCCACTCATTATCAATATATGTGCGGCTAACATCATCAATATAGTCGGTAGTGGTATAGCGAGGCCCGAACTCAAGGCCAATACCCAATTCACGCGATAGCGGATATTTGAATCCTATGCCAAACGGGAACGACATTGCAATTCGTTTGTATTTTTTGCGGCCTTCCATCAAACCTTGTCCTTCCGTGCCCAATTTCCGCAATGCAACCCACTTGCCTGTACCTTCCGGACCATCGTCTTTCGCTTTCGGATTGAAATAGAATCCCGACACTCCGGCAAACACATAAGTATTAATATTCAGCAAGCTCCGCCATGTAAACTTACGTCGACGGGTCGAACGATAGTTTATCGGTTCCGGGATAATCGAATATTCGAGTTGGAAAGCCAATTCCCACAAGTTTGTGCGGAAACTAAGGTTGCGGTCGCGGCGGAAAACCTCATCGGTCTTAGCATCGCTACCCGAAAGCCATGCATACGACAATGAACCCTTAACGGCCAGCGGGTTGAGTATTTTGTAACGCAAACCGGCCTGAGCCATTATGCGCTGCGAGGTAAAATCGTAGTCGGAAAGAAAATGTCCGTTGCCACTGTCTTTACCTCCTAACTCACCCACGAAAGTGGACAAACCCAAACCACCAACAACCTCATAACGTGTACGTTTCCAACGCGAAGCCTGCGCATCGGCAAGCTCGGGAGCTAACATCAATAACGATACCAATAAAATTATATGATGTCTCATAGAATTGACCAAACACTCGTTTTTAACAAGAGGCCAAAAGTAAAAATTATTTTCTTTTCCACTTGCTTCACTTTCATTTTTTACGGCAACAGCGGTGTTATATTGATAAAAGTGCTTCTGCACGACTTATCATAACCGATTGTCACGTATCAACAACGGATGTTTTCGGAACAATATTGCTTTAATTCGTATTTGTAGCTCACTGTCTAAAATAATATCGATAATATTTGTTATATAACACCGAAGACAAATATAAGTTACTTATTTATAGTATTTTATCAATACACAAAAATCAAACTGCGATAAAAACGCACTTATGGCATATTTTTTGAATAACGGTGCGCTAAAAAAACTATTTTTGCACGGTTGTTTTAGAAATATGTTAAATTAACCAAAGAATTGGTTTTTAGCATTTTACGATTTAATAACAACGTGAGTTTTTTGATTATTGAGTTAAAAAATAGCGATAAATGGAAATTTCAGTATGGACATTATTGGTAGTGGGGCTCGGAACGGTGTTCTGCGCGCTTCTATTAATAATAGGTATGGGAAACCTGCTCATCAGCGTGGTTAACCGATTCTTTCCCGAAGAGGAACCAAAGGCGCAGGCCGCAACCGCAGTGGCCGCTGTCGCCCCGAACATCAAAGCAGCCATTGAGTCGGCCGTGAACACCATCACTGCAGGCAAAGGCAAAGTTGAATCAATCGAAAAAATTTAAAATATGAGTAAAAAGGTAAAATTCAGTCTGGTCTTCCGCGATATGTGGCAGTCGGCCGGAAAATACGTGCCGCGGGTTGACCAATTGGTAAAAGTTGCGCCCGCAATCATCAAAATGGGCTGTTTCGACCGCGTTGAGACCAACGGCGGTGGCTTTGAACAAGTTAACTTGCTTTATGGCGAGAACCCCAACAAGGCCGTGCGCCAGTGGACAAAACCGTTCCACGATGCTGGCATTCAGACACATATGCTCGACCGTGCGCTGAACGGCATCCGTATGAACCCGGTTCCGGTTGACGTTCGCCGTATGTTCTACAAGGTGAAGAAAAAACAAGGCACCGACATTGCCCGCACCTTCTGCGGCCTGAACGACACCCGCAACATTATCCCGTCAATCGGCTACGCGCACGATGGCGGAATGATTTCGCAGTGCTGCCTTTGCATCACCTTCTCACCGCTTCACACAATTGAATATTATACAAAACTCGCTTTCGAACTCATCGAGGCCGGCGCCGACGAAATCTGCTTGAAGGATATGGCCGGAATCGCACGCCCCGTATCGCTTGGCGAGATTGTGAAAAACATAAAGGCTAAATATCCAAAAATCACCATCCAATACCACGGACACGCCGGTCCGGGCTTCTCAATGGCAACCATTCTGGAGGTCTGCAAGGCTGGCTGCGACTATGTCGATGTTGGTATGGAGCCACTCTCGTGGGGCACAGGTCACGCCGACATTCTGGCCGTTCAGCCAATGCTGAAAGACGCTGGTTTCGACGTTCCTGAAATCAATATGGACGCCTATATGGAGGTTCGTACAATGATTCAGGAGATGATGGACGACTTCCTGGGCTACTACATCCCGGCTCGCAACCGCCAGATGAACTCGCTGCTGATTGCACCGGGTCTGCCGGGCGGAATGATGGGCTCGCTGATGACCGATTTGGAAACAAACCTGGAAAGCCTGAACAAATGGAAAGAGAAAAACAACCAGCCGAAACTCTCTCAAGACCAACTGCTTGTGAAGTTGTTCGACGAGGTTAAATACGTTTGGCCGATGATGGGCTACCCCTGCCTGGTTACGCCTTTCAGCCAGTACGTTAAGAATATGGCGCTGATGAACGTGATTCAGATGGAGAAGGGCAAGGAACGCTGGTCGCTCATTGCCGACGACATCTGGAATATGCTGCTCGGCAAGGCTGGTAAACTGCCTGGCCCAATCGCACCTGAACTCGAAGCCAAAGCCAAAGAGCAAGGCCGCGAATTCTTCACTGGCAATCCGCAAGACCAATATCCCGACGAACTCGACACCTTCCGCAAGGAGATGCAGGAGAACGGTTGGGAACTCGGCGAGGACGAGGAGGAACTCTTCGAGTTGGCTATGCATCCGCAGCAGTATCGCGCTTACAAGAGCGGCAAGGCAAAAGCCGATTTCGAGGCCGACCTTGCAAAACGCAAAGCCGAAAAATGTGCTGGCAAGGGCGGAATCACTCTGCCACAGACAGTTACAGTCGATGTAAATGGCGAGAAATATAAAGTTGTGATTGGCGAGAACAACGGTTCTGCCGCACCTGCACAACAGGCGGCAGCCGCACCCGCAGCCGCTGGCGACACCGCTGGAGCAAAAGAACTCACATCGCCGCTCGAAGGCAAATTCTACCTTGTGAAATCGTCGGGCGACACCGCAGTGAAGGTTGGCGACACCGTGAAGAAAGGCCAGACCGTCTGCTACGTTGAAGCAATGAAGACCTTCAACGCCATTGCAGCCGAATGCGACGGCACCGTTGTTGAAATCTGCCTGACCAGTGGCGCAAGCGTGGCTGAGGACGATGTTCTGATGAAAATTAAGTAATTGACTATGAGCGAGATATTTGAGAGAATATACAATATGACTGCCATCAGCAACATTATTGCTGAACCGCAGTTTCTGATAATGTACGCGCTCGCGTTTCTGCTGCTCTATCTGGGCATCAAGAAACAATATGAGCCGCTGCTGCTCATTCCCATCGCCTTTGGCGTGCTGATTGCCAACTTCCCTGGCGGCGGTATGGGCGTGCTTGGCGCCGACGGCGAAGGTCTGGTGCACTACACCAAAGACGGCGTTGAGATGGCGAAAAATGTCTATGAGATGTCGCTGCCCGAAATCGCGCACGACCTTGGCATTATGAACTTCATCTACTATGCTCTGATTAAGAGCGGATTACTGCCGCCAATCATCTTTATGGGCGTGGGCGCTCTCACCGACTTCGGCCCGATGCTGCGTAACCTTAAACTTGCCATTTTCGGCGCAGGCGCACAGTTCGGTATCTTTGCCGTGCTGATTATCGCAAGCTACTGCGGATTTACAATGCAAGAGGCTGGTTCTCTGGCTATTATCGGTGGTGCCGACGGCCCGACGGCAATCTTCACCACCATCAAACTTGCGCCACACTTGCTCGGCCCCATCGCCATTGCAGCCTACTCTTATATGGCGCTTGTGCCAGTGATTATTCCGCTGGTTGTGAAACTGACTTGCTCTGAGAAAGAGTTGAAAATCAATATGAAAGAGCAGGATAAACTCTATCCGAACGCAAAAGAGTTCAAGAATATGCGTGCTCTGAAAATCATCTTCCCGATTGCCACCACAACCGTTGTGGCCATCCTAGTTCCGACAGCCGTTCCACTTGTTGGTATGCTAATGTTCGGTAACCTGATTAAGGAAGTTGGTGCCAACACATCGCGCATTTTCGACGCCGCTTCGAACGCCATAATGAACTCTGCCACAATCTTCCTTGGCTTGTCGGTTGGTGCCACAATGACTGTCGATGCGTTCCTGAACCTTCAGACAATTGGCATTGTTGTTGGCGGATTCTTCGCCTTCGGCCTGTCAATCTTCGGTGGCATTCTGCTGGTGAAACTCTTCAACTTGTTCTCGAAGAAGAAAATCAACCCGCTGATTGGCGCAACTGGCTTGAGCGCTGTGCCAATGGCATCGCGTGTGGCAAACGACATTGCACTGAAATACGACCCGCGCAACCACGTGCTCAACTACTGTATGTCGAGCAACGTATCGGGCGTGATTGGCTCGGCAGTGGCAGCAGGTATTCTGATTGCATTCCTTGGGTAAGATTTGATTGTTAGACAGATATGCAAAAACGCTCTTGAGTTTTTCAAGAGCGTTTTTTTATTGATTATCGGAAGGTCAGAATTCAATCCGTTCCAATTTCAACAGTTCGATTTTGTTTTGCAGCCCGCCGCCATAACCAGTAAGGCTGCCGTTTGCGCCTAAAACCCTATGGCACGGAACAATAATGCAAATCGGGTTCCACCCCACCGAGCCGCCAACTGCCTGCGCCGACATTTTTTCAATGCCGCGATTTTTGGCTATTTGCGCGGCAATGTCGCCATACGTCAGAGTTTTGCCGAAAGGAATTTGCCGCACAATTTCCAACACATCTTTGCGGAAAGGTGTTGCGTTGTCAATCCGAAATTCAGGCGTAAAATCAGGCTCATAGCCCGAAAAATAAATATCGAGCCAGCGGCAAGTTTCCCGAAAAATCTGCAAGTCTGTCTGATTTGCAATTGATTTGCAATCTTTCACAAACTGCAGTTCGGTAAGCACTTTGCCGTCGCTGCAAAGAAGCAGATTGTCGAACGCGGCAGGCGTGGTGTATGTGGCGGTGAAGGTCATTTCTTCTTTTTCTTCACTTCGGGCAACTCGCTGTACATGGCCTGAACCAAATCGGTCAGGAAGTCGCGATTATCGACGTTGTCGACAAGTAGCATTTCTTTGGCGCCTTCGTATGGCAGTTGCAGGCGGGCGTCGGGCATTTTGGCGCGCGCCGCCCTGACGGGCTTCACCAGAAAGCGGTTGTCGTAAATGCCGCCCACAATTTTGTCGCGGTAATAGATAATGTACTCGCCCATCATTTGGCGGAAAGTAATTTCCTGCAACCCAGACAGTTGCTCGAGAATAAAATCAAGATAATCTTTGCTCGATGGCATAAATGGTTTTGTTTTAAAGTTTTACAATGTCGTTAAATCATTTTCAAGACATTGTTTGTCGGCAAAATATGAATTATTGCGAAACCTATATCGTGAAGACGACAAAAAAATGGGCTGATAATTATCCTGTTATAAATATGGAAAACTTTTTACCCGACCAATCGGCAGATTTGCCCGCTTTTTGCATACCAACCCCAAACTAATTTCTAAGCGATGAAACTCATTATTGAAAACTTTGAGCAGTTAAAGGCTCTAGAAGGCAAGGAAATCGGCACGTCAGACTGGCAGCAGATTACTCAAGAGCAGATTAACAAGTTTGCCGATGTGACGTGCGACCACCAGTGGATTCACACCGATGTTGAGCGAGCAAAAGCAGAGTCGCCTTTTCACGGCACAATCGCACACGGTTACCTGACAATTTCACTTCTGCCCTATCATTGGGAGCAAGTTGTCGATGTGCAAAACTTGAAGATGCAAATAAACTACGGCATCGAGAAACTGAAATTCGGTCAGCCGGTGTTAACAGGCAGTTATGTCCGCGTAAGCGCAAAAATGCAGTCGGTTACCGATTTGCGCGGCATTGTTAAAGCTTGCATCGACATAAAAATGGAGATCAAAGACTGCCCGAAACCGGCATTTGAAGGCACAATTATCTTCGTTTACCACTTCAACAAATAAAAATGCAAGTAAGTGTTGCACATAATGAAAAAATGTAAATATTTGGTGCCGTTAGCAACGCATTGCTGACAGACGGATTTTTAACAGAAAAACAACACTATAAACATGGGCAGCACAAACAAACCACGTGTGATTAAAGACTACGACAAGATTAGCGACGAGATGCGCGACCAAGTCAAAGCAATGTATCCTGACGGATTCAACGCCTATCTTATCTCGTTCACAAACAAAGACGGCCAGCTTTGCTGCGGTCTGCCGTTTGAGACCGAAGACCGCATGTATCTGCTTCGCATCAACAACGAAGACACCGGCAACATTGACGACGACGACTTTTTCGACGACGGCAACAAGGATGAGGACTTGGAGGATAGCGCTGATTTCAGCAACATTCCCGATGAATCGAACGATGACGACAGCGCTGCAACAATGAACGACTCGTTCTAAAAAGCGCGGATTTTGTCGGTCTGCGAAAACGACATCAAAAATCGATAACAAAAGGCTCTGTTTTTCAGATGCCTTTTTCTATTTTTGCTGATACCAAATAAAAATTTCTGACATGGAGAATAAAGATTTCATCGTAAAATCGTTGGGCAAGGGCAACGTAGAATCGCCCCTGGTTCAGACTCTGGCGAAGACGGCCTACGACTTCACCACTGACAACGACCGTATTCTGTACGATAACTCACTGAATTACTTCAAGCAGTGCGGTAAGAGCAAAAAAGAGCCTATGACGCTCGAGAAAGCCGGTCCGCGCAAAACCCTATTCTTTGAGCCCGCCAAAACAAAAGTGGGCATTGTCACTTGCGGCGGTCTTTGCCCGGGCTTGAACAACGTCATCCGAAGCCTTGTCAACCACCTTTACTACCGCTACGATGTAAAGCGAATCATCGGCTTCAAGTATGGTTATGAGGGACTTGTACCAAAATACAACCACGAGATTGTGGAACTGACACCAAAACTCGTTGACTACATCCACCAGTCGGGCGGTACCATTTTGGGCTCGTCGCGCGGCAACCAAGATGTGGAACAAATTGTTGACACACTCGATATCATGAATATCAACATTCTCTTCTGCATTGGCGGTGACGGCACACTGCGCGGCGCTCACGCCATCCATGAGGAGATTGAGCGGCGTGGTCTGCGCATATCGGTGGCGGGCATTCCAAAGACCATCGACAACGATATCAGTTTCATTGAGCGCTCGTTCGGTTTTGAGACAGCATTCTCAGTGGCCAACGACATTATCAATTCAGCTCACAACGAGGCCAAAGGCGCCTTCAACGGCATTGCTCTGCTGAAGCTGATGGGCCGCGACTCTGGCTTCATTGCCGCCAACGCCGCGCTTTCGACGCAGGAAGTGAATTTTGTTCTGGTTCCCGAAATGAACTTTGAACTTTATGGACCGTACGGATTCCTGAAATGCCTGCGCAAGCGCCTTGAAACCAAGCACCACGCATTGGTTGTTGTGGCCGAAGGTGCGGGGCAGAACTTCTTCGACGCCAAAGAGCAAGAGAAAGATGCATCGGGAAATATTAAGAAACACGACATTGGTGTTTTTCTGCGCGACAAGATTATTGAAGAGTTCTCGGCAAAAAAATTCCCGTACGCCCTGCGCTACATCGACCCGAGCTACATTATCCGCAGCGCACCAGCCAACGCTAACGACAGCAAGTTCTGCAATATCCTTGCACAAAACGCTGTTCACGCCGCAATGGCTGGCAAGACCGACTTTGTGGTGGGCTACTGGAAGCACCAGTTCACCATTGTGCCTATTCCAATTGCCGTTGCCGAACGCAAGAAAATCAACCTTAACAGCGATTTCTGGTGGAATGTTCTTGAAGCCACAGGCCAGCCGCAGTCGATGGTGAATCCTTGAGAAACGAAAACATCACATCACATTAATTCAAACAAAAGGGACGAATGAATTCGCCCCTTTTTATTTTGCCACGATGGTCTTTATCTTGAGAGAAGCACCAACAAAAAAAGCGAGCCTTATGGGTTCGCCTTAATTGTATCGTTAAGAGACTGTATTATGCCTTGTGCAATTTCTCGTCAGAAACTGTCAGTTTCTTTCTGCCTTTTGCACGGCGGGCTGCTAATACGCGACGGCCGTTTTTGGTGGCCATTCTCTCACGGAATCCGTGTTTATTCCTACGCTTTCTCTGAGACGGTTGGAATGTTCTTTTCATTGCCATAATATATTCCCTTTCTTATGTTTCGTTATCATTTTTTATCGGACTGCAAAAGTATGTTTTTTTTTGAATGCGGCAAACAACACTGCAATTTTTGCCGTCATTTTTTACTTATAGTGTCCGCTACTGGCAGCCGAAGCCGCAATGCATCTCTGTAGCAAGCACTTAGCAGCTCGCCCTGAACCGTGCAGACATTCAGTTGCAAAGTGGTTAGCTGGCTGATAACCGTCACCAGCGGAAAATTGTAGAAATGCTGCCGTTCCCAGTCGCGGTTGTAGATGCGCTTGTTAAGGCGAAGCACGTTGGTGTTCAGGTTGGCATCGACAAAAGCTGCAAGCCACAAATCACCTTGCGGCACCAGGGCCGACATTTCGCGGTGGTAGTCGTCGATTTTGCCATGCAGAAGCGCTGCTTTTTGCCGCTTGCGCCCTAGCATGAACCGCCGCACCGAGTTAATCTCGACATTCGACTGCACTGGCACCAGATTGATGAGTAGTGACGTATCTTGCAACACCTTTTTGCCTTCAACATATACTATAAGGTCGCGCTTCAGGTCATCGACAAAGCTAATCATGCTGTCGCTCTTGCTGGTAACAACTGCAGCCTTTTGCCTGATTTCCAGCAACGCCGAATCACCATTGCAAAGTTCGCTGAGCTCAGAGTAAATATGATGATTTCGGTTTTGCAGCGTAGTAAGCTGAATCTGCGCTTCCTGATTCGATATGGTGAACGACCGCAGAATGGGCCTGTGAACCATGCTGGTTAGCATACCTATCACAATAAAAACGCTGAAAAGCACTATCGGAAACCAAGAGTCAACGCTGGTCTCGTAGAACCTGCGGCGCATAGCCAGCATGAGCAGCGACGCAAGCAGCAGGAACGAGCCGCCAACGTAGATGAGCACCTTGTTGCCGCCCCAGCTCACCATGAAGAATGTTAAACCCATCAGGAAAATGAAGAATCCGAGAATGCTCAGCACTATTATCAGCCCGATGCGGTTTTCCTGGTTATCCTTGAAAATAACGAAAAAAAGCGGTATCAGATAGCCCAGATTGAAGGTGAAAAATCCCACCAGAAAGAGCACTTTGCCCGCCACGAAATCGAGATTCATGAAAATTGTGCCGAGCAATAAAATGAGTGAAGACAGATATCCCCACACTAAAACGTTGTGTTTCATAAAATTAAATATCCAAAATGCAGCCCAAAAATAGTGCAAAATTGTGTATCGGAAAATAAAAATCAATCATATTGTGTTTTAAACGGCCAAACAATATATATTTGAAGGTGCTTTGGCGCGTTTTGCGCCGTTGCCAATTAAAAAACGTGTAATATGAACTCAGTACTTCTATTCGCTCTGATAGTGATTTTCGGTATTGTCCCTTTCGGGATAGCGTTTCTTCGCGTCATATACAAAAAGACCATCGTCTTCAAAATTGGATTGGTTATTTTCCTGCCGGCGATGTTCTGCTCAATTGTCGCATATGCTGTAGGCTACTATGGGTTAAAATCGCTCATTTGGGCCATTCCGCTTTGTTTTCTGGCACTATTGTCAGGCAACATAGTCACAAAAAAGTACATCCAATGGCCTATCATCAGGCTGCGCGAGAAGATTGATGAGATGGGAATGGGCATTTTCGCCGCCAGCCAGAAAGACTCAAAGCACAAGCAAGATGAGATTGGCGATATTTACCGTTCATTCAAGAGATTAGCTGTCAATCTGCATAATACAGCCTTGTTTGCCGATGCCATTGCAAACAACAACTTCGAGCATGAATATCAGATGGCAAGTGAAGATGACGAGCTTGGCAAGGCTCTGACCAATATGCGCGACGAGTTGAAAAAAGCAAAAGCCGCTGAAAAACAGCAGGCTGCCGAACAGGAAAAAGAAGCGTGGACTGCCAACGGAATCGCCATTTTCAACGACTTGCTGCGTCAGGAAACATCGAATCTTGAAGCAATGAGCCGCACATTCATCAGCAAACTGACTGATTATATTGGTGTTGTGCAAGGCGGCGTATTCATTATTAATAACGACGATCCGGATCATGTGAAATATGAATTGAAGGGTGCCGTAGCCTATAATCGCGTCAAGCACAGCGAAAAAGAGTTTGAAGTAGGTATCGGTCTGGTTGGACAATGCGCCTATGAGAAAGCCCCCATCTACTTGAACGAGGTCCCGGATAACTATATGGAAATAACATCGGGATTGGGTGAGGCTAACCCGAAATATGTGCTGCTGATGCCAGCCATTATGAACGACACTGTTTATGCCGTCATCGAACTGGCATCGTTTGCAAAAATCGACGAATACAAAATCAAATTCCTATCGAAAATCAGCGATGCCCTCTCGTCGACCATATCAATGGTGAAGATAAACGCCAGCACCGCAAAGCTGCTAGAAGAGTCGAAAGACAAAGCCGACATGCTTGCAGAGCAATCGGAAGTACTGAAACAGAGTTTTGAGGAATTGCGCGCCACACAAGAAGACCTTGCCCGCAAGGAGGCCATGCTTAAAGAGCTTGAGGAGCGCTACCATATTAATCACGACGACGAATAACACTCTGATTGAAACAATAAAACAACCCGCTGCAAACCATTTCGTTACAGCGGGTTTTATTTTATCAAACTCAAGCCCAATCAGGCACGCTTGCGCGACAAGGCGTCGTCAATCTGCTTGCGGTAAAGCTCGTTGAGCGGCAGGCCGTAAACTACGGTCTGCTTGGGAATTATCGATTCGCGGCTCATGCCAGGCACAGTGTTGATTTCCATAAAGTAGAACCGACCTTCTTTCTGCAAATAGTCGATGCGTACAACGCCCGTGCAGCCGAGCAAATCGTAGATTTTTGATGTAAGAGCCTGACATTCTTTCAAATCGGCTTCCGACAGGCGGGCAGGCGTAATCTCTTCCGACATTCCAGGTGTGTATTTGGCTTCAACATCGAAGAACTCATTTTTGCTGACAATCTCGGTTGGCGGAAACACAATCGACTCTGTATCAGTCTTGAACACACCGCAAGTGAACTCGCCACCCTTGATGAACGGTTCAATGATAATCTCGCTGTCTTCGGCAAAAGCCTTATCGATAGCTGCCTGCAAATCAGTAGGTTGCTTAACCTTTGTTACGCCGAAGCTTGAGCCGCCATTGTTCGGCTTCACAAACATTGGGTAACCGCAGCGTTTGCTAATCTCGTCGAGCGAGTATGGTTGGTTGCGGCGCAGCAAAACGGCGTCGGCAGTCAGAATGCCGTACTCTTTCAGAAACACTTTGCACGCGAACTTGTTGAATGTCAGAGCCGATACGAATGCACTGCACGTTGTGTAGGGAATATTGAGCATATCGAAGTACGACTGCAACATTCCGTCCTCGCCTGGAGTGCCGTGAATGGCCATAAAAACGGCGTCGAAAACAATTTTCTTGCCATCGAGCGTGAACGTAAAATCGTTACGGTCAATGGGATAAAGGCTGTCGCCAATCTTCGCGTTCCAACTCTCGCGGGTTATGTAAACGGTGTAGGCGTTGTAGTCAGGACTAATCACCGATGCAATCTGCTCGGCGCTGCGCAGCGAAATCACACTCTCCTTAGAATATCCGCCGCAAACCACTGCAATATTTTTCATTAGCAATACATATTATTTAATTGATTCCATTTGGCTTACGCAAGCATAAACTTACCGATAACCACTAACAAAGGTATGCTTATAGCGGTATTTTTCAAGTATTTTTTAGCAAAAAATATGACCAATTAAATGTTTTTGAAAGAAATGGGTTAATTTGTGTAAAGTGCTATAAATGAATTATTTTACTCACACAACACCATGTCATCGTTATCCCGAAAAAATAACAAACAGATTGCAACACATATAATAAATGTTACCTTTACATTTGCAACTAAAAAAAACAAAATGATGAAACACATTGCCTTAATGTCGCTATGCATGGCGTTTTGCGGCCTTTTATCGGCGCAAGAGCCTATTGTAAAACAAATGTCGAAAGCCGATTTTCTGGCAAAAGTGATGAACTACGAAGAGAACCCGACGCAATGGGTTTATCTTGGCGACAAACCTTGCATTGTCGATTTCTATGCAGATTGGTGCGGGCCTTGCCGGATTGCTTCACCCATCCTGGAAGAGTTAGCTAACGAATATAAGGGGCGAATTGACGTCTATAAAGTTAATACCGACCAGGAAAAAGCTCTGTCTGCTGCTTTCGGAATACAGGGAATTCCGGCGTTTTTGTACTGCCCTCTCAATGGCAAACCGCAAATGACGTCTGGAGTTGCACGGTCGGCCGACGAAACAAAAGCCTTTTTCAAGCGCATTATTGAAGAGTTCTTGCTGAAGCAATAACCTACTCTCCTACCATCACCACCTCCCGCCTGACATTGCCAACGGCGAACTTGGTTTTGATTACCGATGTTGCATGGAAGCAACCTAAGGCTGATGGCGTAATGTTGCTTTCGGGATTTGTAAGCGGAGGTTGGATGTTACTGTAAATAGTAGAGAATTGCTTTGATAGTCCAGAAAAATACTCAAATGCGGTTGCTGATAAAGAGTATACGCTGACTGCGACAGAATCGCCTGATGAAAAAGTGTGCGGAATAGTCATTTTATAGGTGTCAGCCAGATGCGAATCTTCGTAAAGCCAAAGCGATAGTCCGTCATTCAACAAAACACCATTTTTCTCAATCTCAACACGATAATACTGCACTGAGTCATTGTTCAACTTCGAGTATACCGATATGTAGTAACCGATAGTGTCGAATATGGTGTAGTTATCGCGATATTCAACTACCATCGAGTCAATCAGCGCTCGCGCCGGCATTTTGTCAATTGAGCTGTAATGCATACCATCCACTTCAACTGTAAGAAGATAGCGATTGCCAACTATGCCTTCTATTTGAGTGGTCCGGTAAATTCCATTGCCAATGTTTTTGAGTTCTGCGGAATGGCCTTGATCATCACGCAAATAAACGATGGCGTTATCAACATACTCACAGTCGCTGTCGCTCAAAGCATCAACAGTGCGCGTAACTGTGACTATTGAAACAGAATCAGCATCAGTGACACGCCCCTCTATGACCACTGCACGCTCGCCGTCGCCAAAGGCATTAAAGTCTGATGGTTCGTAACAGCCTGTGGTAAAAGCCGTTGCAAACGCCACTATCGGCAATAGTATGTTTTTGCGAAACCTGCCCATAACTGCTGCAAATATACATTGGTGAATCGGATAATTGGTAACCAATAAGGTTTAAAGTTGAAACGCTACGCTGTTGAACGGGTTGAAAATCCAAGTGCTGCTCTTTTGAGAAAATTTATGCTTCTCTTTTAGCAGAATCAAATTCAAACAAATCTCTGTGTTCTCTGTACCTCTGTGAGATTTAAACTATTTTTGTGCAAAAGTTTATTTGATGGGAATTGCATTGCCAAACGATTTTGAAGCGCGGATGCGCGGGCAGATTGGTGCCGATTACGACCGTTTTACGGCGGCGCTCGAACAGCCATTGCCGACAAGCATACGACTCAACCCGCACAAAGACAGCACATTGGCCGATGCCGGCGATGTTGTGGCTTGGGAACCGCAAGGGCGCTATCTTGCCGAGCGGCCGGTCTTCACTCTCGACCCGCTGCTGCACGCCGGCGCCTACTACGTGCAGGAAGCAAGTTCGATGTTTGTCGGGCACGTATTGCGGCAAATTGCAGGCAATGAGCCAGATATCCGCATTCTCGACCTTTGCGCCGCGCCCGGTGGCAAAAGCACTCACTACGCGTCGCTCATTGGCAACGGCGGACTGCTTGTTTGTAACGAAGTGATTTCGAGCCGCGTTCCAGTGTTGAGCGAGAACCTGACCAAATGGGGCTGCCCCAACGCCATTGTCACCAGCAACGACCCGTCGGACTTCGGTAGACTGACCGGATTTTTCGATGTTGTGGCTGTTGACGCACCGTGCTCAGGCGAAGGAATGTTCCGCCGCGACCAGGTTGCCATTAGCGAGTGGAACACCGCCAACACCCGCATTTGCGCCCAGCGCCAGCAACGCATTGTGGCCGATGTGTGGAACGCACTCAAACCAGGCGGCTACCTGATTTACAGCACTTGTACCTTCTGTCCCGACGAAGACGAGAACAATATGGCGTGGATAAAATCGACGTTTGCGGCCGAGCCTGTCGAAATCAGCATTGCGCCCGATTGGGGCGTCACGCCAATTGAAAAAGACGGTTGCACCGGCTACCGCTTCATTCAGCACCTGACGCGCGGCGAAGGATTTTTCTGCTGCGTCTTCCGCAAAACCGACGGCAGCACGGCAACGCCTAAAAAACTGAAAACCAAACTCTCACCCGTCCCCAAAAAGTTGGTTCAGCGCCTGAACGAGATGACCGACGGCGCCGCTTTCGACTATTACCTGCGGAACGATACCGCCATTGCCGTGCCGCAAGCCATTGCCACCGACGTGCTGACTGTGGCCGACAATCTGAATGTCAGGAAGATGAGAACGGCCGTGGCGCATATTTTTGGCGACAAATTGGCGCCCGAGCACGATTTGGCTCAGTCGTGGGCGCTCAACCGGCAGGCATTCGCCGCTGTGGAACTTTCGCAGCAAGATGCCTTGCGCTATCTGCACCGCGACAATGTCTTTGTTGCCGATGCACCCGCAGGCTTCAACCTTGTAACATTCAACGGATTACCGCTTGGTTGGATTAAGAATATCGGCAACCGATGGAACAATCTGTATCCGCAGAATTGGAAAATTAGGATGAATGTGGAGTGAGGTTGCTCGCACAGTCCCGATAGCTATCGGGAACACTGAATTTTCTTTTTCTTTTTTCGCTAGATTTCCCTACCTTTGAGACTAATTAATGACAAAACGTTTAATTTGCTATTTGGTAAGAGTTTATATTTGTAAAAAAGGAGTAATAAAGAACATAGAAAAAGATTAAAATACAATAAAATATAGCATTAGGCTATTTCTTTCTTCAAGAAAAAATTTGGCGATTTTTAGGCGTAAGAAAGAAATAAGTACAAGATGCCACGCTTTGGCGTGGGCTTGACTTATTTCGTTTACGCCAGGTTACGCCAAATTACCTTCTTGAAGCGGGAGACGTCGAGTTTCACGCTTTTTTTATTGTCTGGCGGTAACATTTAACAAGATTAACGTAATGAATATGGAATATTTAATCATTTTTTTAAGTAGGTACTCAAGTCCTGGCGAGGCCTTTGCCGTTGGTGCCATATCGGCATTATTGTTCAGTCTGATATTCGCAATCGCACGTGGCGTAGATAAAGCAAAACAAAACCACAAAAAAGATTGGGAAGAGATAAAAAAGGATGACGATAAAAACAATTGATTATGCCGTCGTTAGTGAATTTTTGGACACGGATTATTGATTGGTTTCGCGACAGGCAAGACCGCGTGCAGTTAATTGCTGGATTTAATCGTGCAGCGCGTGAAGCGTTTATCAACGGCGAAGCACCTACGCACCTTGAAGCGTGTGTGTCAAGAGGTTACAGACCATACAAACACCAATTTTCCAATTTCTTTAATAGCGGATTTCGGATTAAAGTATTCTATGGCAAGCAGTTGTCAAAACAAGACACCGTTAATATTGGCAACGTCATTTTAGCAAACGACACTCTTGTGCGACGTTTGGTAGTGTTGGGGTTCGACACATTGGAAGTGCATAGCGATGTTGGCACATATGGTTGCCGTTGGCAACTTCGTGATTACATAATGATTGGGGAAGGGTAAAACAATGAACGATTCATTACAATTTGCAGCAAACGTTGCGGTGCAAACACAATCTTGTGGTGGTTCGATTAATTGGTGGATAGTAATCTCAATTATCGAATTTGCTGTAATTGTCATTTTGTTACTTGGCAGAAGCACAAAATACGATGACAAACGCAGCCGCATAAAGCAACAAGTCAAAAGCGAAGGAGATATTGACTTTGGCAACATTGTTAATAGCGCATTTGGCGCTGAAGCATTGTACAAAGAGTTGATTTGCAAATGCCACCCCGACCGTTTTGCGCCCGACATAAACAAAGTCGCCGTTGCCAACGACATTACAGAGCGGTTGGGAAAGCATAAGAACGACATTAAAAAACTCAAGGAATTGAAAGTTGAGGCCATAAATAAACTTAATATTAATCTTTAAATCAAAAAGTTATGGGAACAGTGATTTTTGCTTCAATTATCGGAGGCATAGTCGGAGCGTTGATTGGGAAAAACAGAAAAATTGGTGCGGGATGGGGATTTGCGCTGGGCTTTTTCCTGGGTTTTATCGGTTGGATATTTGCTCTTTGCAGCAAGAAAAACGAGACTGAATTTATGGAAATAACTAAAAACGAACAGTTATGAAAGTGTTAGGATGGATTTTTCTGGTTATAGGTATCGGAAATCTTGTGTTGGCTTTAATAGGATTATCAATTGGCGAACC
>CAMHPA010000035.1 GCA_946186925.1 uncultured Bacteroidota bacterium
CGTTAACGCTATCGTCTGTCGATACTGTGTATTTAATATTGGTTATTCGCCCGTTTTTGGTTTCAAATTTAATAGTTGTGGTAACATTAATACCCAAAACTTCAGAATCAGAAGAAGAAATAACAGAATTGTTGGTATACTGATATGTGGTTGAATATAATACGTTGGTCGTTTTACTAATTCTGCCTTCCGAATCAAATTCGTATATGATAGGATAACCGGCAGCATTCGTGCATTCTATTTTCGTGACTTTTTTTGGCAGAATTGACAATTCAATCTCTAATTTCTCATCATCATCGTCGTCTTTTGAGCAGCTTGTGAATGTAAATGCTGCCACCATCGCGGCCATCAGGCCATAATTCAAAATGTGTTTCATTGTTTGTTTAGTTTATGATTAAAGTTGTTTTTGCAAATATAGTGTTTGTTGGTATTTCTCAAAGCGTTAGTCGGTTTGCAATTTAAAAAATCCGCCCGGCATTTCTGCCGAGCGGATTTCTTTTTAGTGACTAGTATCTATCTTTTATTTCTTCTCAATAGGAGTGTAGCGTCCGCTCAGGTGCATCAGAGCGAACAGGTTGAGCAATCCGTCGTAGTAGGCGTCGAAATAGCCGTCTTCGTATGGTTCGTGTTTCGAGTTCCAGAACTCGTTGATGAAGTCGCGGCTGTTGCGAAGCGGCTGGGTGAGCGACACTGCGGCAACTGTGCCCACAAGGCCGATAGAGTGGCGCAGAGCCTTGTATCCGCCTGCTTCGGCAATGTTCTCAACCGGTGTGCCGTCCAGATTGTACTGGTCAACAAATGTGCTCACACCCTGGCTGCGGAAGAATGTCTGCAGACGGTAGCCATAGCCAAACTGCCAGTCGGCATCGGCGCCGCTCCAGGTGTAGTCGAGAGCGATGTTCATTGGCACGCGCCACGAGTCGAAGCGGAATTTTGCGCCCCAATCGCCGCGCGGCGGGGTCATAACAGAGCCGTCGTAGTTCGAGTAATCGGGGTTCAGGCCGGTAATTGAGTCGCACGCACGGTGCAGATACTCACGCGATTTCTGTGCGCATTCCAGATAGAAATCGGCACGACCGTCTTCGGCATATTTCGCCCAAATCTCGTAGAAGGCCGGAATGTGGTACGACGGGTCGGTGTAGCGTGCGCCAAAACCGTCGGGCACAAAGGTGATGAGTTTCTCTTGTGTGTTGATGATATTCAGAATCTCAGGCTCCGGGAATTTCATACCTGGGCGGAAGGCTGGCATCTGCGGTGCGCCACCTTGACCTGCTTTTGGTGCTTCGCCCGGCTTGCGGTCTGGTTTCTGGCCGTTGCCGTCAGGTTTCTGCTGCGGTGGGCGTTGTCCGCCAAACGGACCAAATCCCATCGGATTGTCGTTGTAGCCTTTTTTTGCAAACATCGCATTCAGAATGCGTTGTGCTTCAGCCAGATAATTGATGTCGCCATCGTTACCCCATTGGTTTGATGCCAAAATGAGCGAAGTGACGAAATAAAGCTCGCCGTCTGATGCCGAGCCGGGTGAGTTCTGCTCGCCAGTCACCTTGCAACTCCAAGCGAAATAGCCGTCGCGCGGTCCGCCTTGATGCTGCATATATTTCTGCGACCAACGCCACAGACGGTTGAACATATCCTGCTTGTTCCACTGCACTGTAATCATCATTCCGTAACTCATACCTTCGGTGCGGACATCGTGGTTTTTCACGTCAGAGATGTAGGCCATCGAGTCGCCAACTTCGAAATAAACCTTGTTCGGGCCTTCGAAAACATTGTAGAATGCTTCGTTCAGTTTGGCGTCGATTTGTTCCTGAGAGTAACCGGCTTCGAGCAGAAGGTTCCGCGTTTGGCCGGGTTGCGGCTTGTTTGCGGGGTCCGATGTCGGGGTCTCGTTGTTGCACGATGCCAGCGAAAAAGCCATCGCGCAAGCCATAATCAAATTTGTTTTATTCATAATTCTCAATTTTTGGTTCGTTTATGACCACCAAAGTATCTTATTAAAATATAAGGTGTTTTTTAAAATCGATAAACCGACAATATTTGCCAACGAGATGGTAGGAAAGGGGATGAATCGGATAATTGACTACAGTTGACGGACAAGAATTGAGTAATGAGTAAAGTATAATGATTATAGTTTAATGATTCGAAATTTTTCAATGCCTAACCCCGATAGCTATCGGGACCAACACCCACCACCACAATCCCTACCTTCCTGTGATAGTCTCTGATTGCCACCCAGTCTCGCGGGCGCGGGCAAAGTTGCGCAGGGCGGCTTCCTTGCTTGTGTTGGCGTAGCAGTACTCGCATTGGTGGGGGCAGGTATTGTACTCGCCAATGTCTTTGCTCATAATGCAGCCGCAGGCGGGGCGCTGACCTTTGTCGTGGTTGTCTTTGCGCTTAATGGCGTACAGATTATCGTTGATAATCAGTGCGTTTTGCGGTAGCGGTTCTTCGCCGAAAAGCGAAATCTCACGCATCTTGATTTCCACACCCAGAAAGTCCATCAGCGCTTTGTCGTTGTGGGCAAAGCGAATCATTAGGTCGTCATCAACGCAGCGGTTGTGGTGGATGCCATATTGCTCAATATCAATCTTTTCGCCGCAGGTGGCAAGTTGGTAGTTCCACCGCTTGTTGAGTTCCGACAGTTGGCGCGCGAATTGGTCCATCTGCTCAACGGTCCATTCGGAATAGTTCACGCGGTTGCGCTCAAGATTGGCTTTCACCTTTTTGTAGAGCGCAATGTCGGCAAAACTGAAAACAAGTTTTTCGGCATAGCCATCGAGTTGATTGCCAATGCGTTCGATTTTCTGCAAAAGCGTTTCAGTCGTGATTCTGTCGGTGAGAATGAGCGGGTCGAAGCGCCAGACAACGCGGCCTTTGCCCAAGGTGTCAACCAGCCTTCGGAAGGTGTCGATACGGTGGGCAAGGGGCGGCACACCGTGCTCAAGGCCTTCGGTTTCGTAATCGTTGAGCGTGAATTGAATGTAGCACTCAATGTTGCGTTCTTTCAGATAATCAATATGTTGTAGCAGTGGTTCTGGATTCTTCGACCAAAAGACAATGAACCTCGTGTTTTGGTACGACACAAAACTCTGCGCACCGTTGAACGGATTGGTCCACGCCGAGTAGCCGACCTTAAGCCTGTGAAAGAACCAGTCGGCGTAGAAGGCGGGAATGTCGGTCGAGCGGCTTGCCGAGACAATCACTGGTGCTTGCGCTTCGACTGTTTCGCCGTTCTCGCGTTCGATTCGTATCTTATTCCATTGTGCCATAGCGGTTTGTTGTCGGTTTTGTTAAATGTCCGCAACAGTCAAAGGTAATGAAAAATGATTGTAGAGACGCACGATTTTTATGTTTCGGGCGACCTGAAGGTCGCTCGCGCGGACGGACATTGTGGGTGTGTATATCTGTGTATTCAGGTGATCTGTGCGAAAAAACATTCACACATTCAATCCTTCAGTCCTTCGGTCCTTCAATTTTCCGCCCTGTTCCGTCTGTAAAGCGGCACAGCCAGCAGAAAGGTCAGAAAATCGGATAGGGGTTGGGCGGCGACAATGCCCATCAGGCCGTATAAGTGCGCGCCGACAACAAGCAGCGGCAGGAAGAACAGGCCTTGGCGGGCGACGGCCACAAGCAAGGCGCCAGCGGTATGGCGGGTTGTCTGTAAATACATATTAGTCAGCACAATAAAGCCGTTCAGAATGTAGGTGCAGCAGTGGAATTTCAGCACCAGGGCGCCAAGGCTTATCACATCGGCGTCGGCAACGCTGAAGAGCGACACAATGGCATCGGCAAAGACGATTCCCGCGGCGGCAACCGCACCGCAGTAGGCTGTTGAGACGGCGACGCTGAACTTGAAGGCGCGGCTCACACGCTCATATAGCCCCGCGCCGTAGTTGAATCCGCACACGGGTTGGAATCCCTGCCCGAAGCCCAGCAGCGCGGCCGTGGCAAACATCATTATTCGCCCCACAACCGAAAAAGCCGCCACCGCTGAATCGCCGTAATGGCTTGCGTAGTTGTTCAGGCAAATGCTCACAACGGCCATCAGGCACTGCCGCACAAGCGACGGCGAGCCACCCGCGAAAATCTCAGCGTAGCGTTCGGCCGAAGGTTTGAAATTGCCGATTTTCAATCGGATTCCGCCACGCAAGCCAGTCATTTTCAGCATTATGGCAAAACTTACGAATTGCGACAGCGCCGTGGCCAGACCAGCGCCGCCAATGCCCATATCGAGCGTGAAAATGAACAGCGGGTCGAGAGCAATGTTGAGCGCGGCGCCAATCATCACGCCCACCATCGACATTGCCGCGTTGCCCTGAAAGCGCATTTGGTTGTTCATCACAAAAACGCCCGTAATGAACGGTGTTCCAGCCAGAATCCAAAAGAAATACTCTTTTGCTCGCGGCATAATGGTTGGGGTTGAGCCGAACAGGGTGAGCACGGGTTCCATCAGCGCCAGCGCGACGGCCGCCAGCCCCGTGGTGAGCGCAATGGCGGTGAAGAAGCCTGTTGAAGCCATTGTGGCGGCCTGTTCCGACTTCTGCGCGCCCAAAGCCCGCGATATGAAATTGCCCGAGCCGTGTCCGAAGAAGAACGAAACGGCCTGAATGATAGCCATATATGAAAAGACAATGCCCAGGGCGGCCGTCGATTGCGTGTCGATTCGGCCAACAAAATAGGTGTCGACAATGTTGTAGAAAGCGCTCACGAGCATACACACCATCGACGGCACGGCAAACTCGCAAACCAGTCGGCCGACGGGTTGGGTGGTGATTTTCGTGAATTTTTCGTGCTGATTCATCGCTTTTTTCGTTCCGCGGTGCAAAAATATGCCACTTCGGCGGCTGCCCTACATCGCGAAAGCGAAAAAATGAGAATTTTATTGTATTGATAATCAGCAGATTGGTTAAATAATGAAAAATTTTTGCAAAAAAATCGCATTTCAAGGTAGGGTAATGTGCGGTTTGATTGTCTTATAGGTGTAAAAACGATAACAAAAAAGACACGATATATGGAACGTCAAGTTAGATTAGGAATGTACAGAGTGCTTCGCAAGGTGGGTGTCAACCGCCAGGATATTATGCCAGAAGCTTCATTTTCAAATGATTTGTTCTTTGACGAGATTGATTGGAAATGTTTCCTTTGCTTTGTCGAAGAGCGGTTCCACATTCTTCTCGGTGACGACGAGATTCGTCAACTTGTGACCGTCGAGAATTCGATTGAATTGGTGAATAAGCATTTGTCGCTTAATTAATTAGTTTTTAGTTTGAAAGACGAAGGCCTTTCGCGCGAGCGGAAGGCCTTTGGCGGTTTGGGGGCAAGTGAAGGACTGAAGGATTGAATAATTGAAGGATTGAATGTGTGAAGTCCCGATAGCTATCGGGATGAATAACTGAATAACTGTGGAAAAATGGGGGCGGGGCGGTATTTGTCTGTGCCGCTTGTGCGAAAAAAATATCACAACATATCATAAAATAGAGAAAAACGGCTATTCTTGTATCTGTAATGATAGAAGTTGAATGACAAGCAGTTTTATTATGACAGAATTTATTGCCTATTGCGGATTGGATTGCGAGAAGTGCGAAGCGCGTTTGGCCACAATCAACAACGACGACCGTCTGCGCGAGAAAGTGGCGCGGCTTTGGTCGGAACTGAACCACGTGGAAATCACGCCCGAAATGATAAACTGCACGGGTTGCCGAATTGCGGGCGCCAAAACGCCATTCTGCGAGTCGTTGTGCCCGATAAGGCAGTGCGCCAAAGGGCGGGGCTACGCCACCTGCGGCTCTTGTGCCGAAATGGATGGTTGCAAAAAACTTGCAATGGTCACGTCGAACAACGCCGAAGCGCTCAACCGATTGAAACAAAAATAGATATGAAGCACGAAATCGACCAGAAACAATGTGCACAAGCATAGTAGTAAACAAGCGAAAGACCATTGTCGGGTGGAATCTTGACATTATGGATTTTGAGTACCGAATCCGACCGACCGACGACGGCGTTTACATTGAAATCAACGACGCTACCGAAGGCTGGATGCCGCTTTTCGGGGCCAACCGCCGCGGTGATTTTGTCGGGATGCCCACCTGCTGGCCGCACAACGAGCGCAGCAATCCCACGGGCGGCGACACCAATATCATAATGCTGAATATCGACCTGCTTCTGATGAAAAAGACCTTGCAGCAGGTTCTTGATTTTGTGCAGACAAACAGAGTCTGCAGTGTGCCAGGACTTACGTTTATGTCTTCATTATCAGATAGTAACGGCAATGTGCTGCACATTGTTCCAGGGTACGGGTTCAAGTATTACGCAAAGCCCGATTACCAGATAATGACCAATTTTCCACCCTTTGTGCCAACCCCGCTGCAGCACCCGTGGATGGGGCTCGACCGCTAT
Organism: uncultured Bacteroidota bacterium; assembly: GCA_946186925.1. Lineage (GTDB taxonomy): Bacteria > Bacteroidota > Bacteroidia > Bacteroidales > SZUA-534 > RUG13583. Next base: position 6,397 of record CAMHPA010000035.1, read on the forward strand.
CAGAAGGCCGACAGTCTGCTCGCCGCCGCAACCGACGATTCCGATGCGAGCGACTGCTTCCAAGTGCTCAAAGAAGTGTCGCAAACCGTCTGTCCAACAGTGATTTCGATGGTTTTCGACGTTACCGAGAAAACCGTCTATTGGTGCTTCGACCGAAACTACAGCAGGGTTGAGAGCAAAAGATTCTAATTTTGTAACACAAACATTATCAAATTATTATGAAAATCGAACCTGCAACGCGGAACGACGTCCCCGAACTTTTGGAACTGCAATACAATGCGTTTGCGCCAGTGGCGCGGAAACTGCAGTTTGCAGCCATTCCGCAAATGACCGCCACCATTGTCGATGCCTACGCGCACTTCGACAGCCACACAACGCTGAAAATGGTGTCGGACGATGGCCGCATTGTCGGCTCGGTCAGCGGAAAGATGGACGGCGGCTCGCTCTACATTGGGCGGCTGATGGTGTCGCCCGACTGTCAGCGGCAGGGCATTGGGCGCCAGTTGCTGCACCATTTGGAATCGATGTTCCCCTGCACCCGCGAGTGGCTCTGTTCCTATCGCGACGACGATGTGACCTGCGACTTCTATTCGAGCGAAGGTTTCCGCAAATACGACGATTACTTGGTCTGCGAAGGCCTTTGGGCCATTCATATGGAAAAAGTGTGAATGGGTAAGGAAATCACCCATTTTCAGTTGGCAGAGCATTGTCACCGCCCTGTTTGCCGACGGCTTTGATGTAATCCGAAGCGCGTTCCTGCGACACAACCGAGCGGCCCAATCGGCGTTCCATTGTTTGGCGGGCTTCGCGTGCAACGTCGCCGCCTTCTTTGGCTATGCGTTCATTTTCAGCCATTGTCTGCGGGTTCGACTGCCGCGAATATTCCGTTGTGGCCACTTCGGCAAGAGTGTTGAGTGCCAGTTCGATGTTAGTCATATTGTCGCGCAGATTCTCTTTGGTCAACCCCTTGTAGCGCTTGTATTCGCCCGTGGTCATACCGCTCCACGCCTTTGTCAGAACGTTGGTGAGAATGGCGAAATCCTTTGAATCGTGAACGCCCGAACGGTGCCATTCGTCGGTCAGTTCCTTGCGCATTTCAATTGAGCGCATACGCTCGTTAATCCATTTGTCGCTGTAACCTTGCCGACGATAGTCTTCAACAGCCATTTGGAATGTCAGTTCAGGGTCAATCATTTGGTCGATGCGCTGACTTCCAACTTCAGCGAGCCATTGCTTAACGGGCTCTGCCTTTTTCGACGGAATCGACTGAATGATGCGGAAAATCCCCTCAAGGTCAGCCGCCTGCGTCTTGTATATTTTGCCATCAGCAGCCATCATTCGAGTAGGGGTACAAATTGTACCCCACCTTAAATTCAATTCGGGGTCGCGAGCACGCATTCGCTTTATATACTGCTTGACGTCGGTACTGTCAGTCAATATTTCCACTATGTCTGCCACAGCGAAATAGTACTTTTCTTGTTCCGCGTCCCACGCAACGCGCACCTTCTTGTTCTCAAAAAGTTGAATGGCAAGGTTCTCGTTCATATCCAATTATTTACTATTGAATTTTGATTCCGCAATTTACTCTTATTTCCTGATTCTTACAAGATTAACACCCATTAACATTACGGGTGACAATCACCAAATGAAGTTTTTGTAGCCTTTTTAGTATCCTATAGTGTGATTACTAGGCTATTGGCAGTATTTTTCAAGGAATGGTGTTAGGTGTACTATTGTTTATGGGTTCAACTAGTGACACTTAATTATAAAATGATAATGATTTTATCCCATATTTTTCACAATAATCAATAACGTCATTAGTTTGAAATGAAGCGTATTTGAAATCAGTTTTTTCAATAGGGTAGCGAGAATCTATTTTCGTACTGTATATGTTAATGGAATAGCAACCATCAATGACACCCCATAACTCATTGTAGAAATGACCATAATGGTAATATACAACGATTTTATAATGTCTGTCATCACTATATCCATAACAAATTGTTTTTCTATTAAATTCATTGTCTGATGCCATTGTGTATTCGTCTTTTTCTACCCATTCACAAGAAATCCCTGCTCTTTTGAACTTTTTATAATTCTGTGTATAAGCAACATTTACACAGAATAACAATAGAATAAGACAAAGAATACTTTTTTTCAGTGTGCCCATTATGTATGTATTTTATGTTCGTGCAAGATATAATCTTTTGAAATTATACTCCATATATCTGTCGTAATATTCTAATTCTTCACGAAATAGAGCATCTTCTTGCTTTTTCGTGAGCAAATCTTTTGAAACAAAAGTCCTGAAAATGTTGACAGCCACTTCATTCGCTTTACCTTTTTCTGTAGGTAATTCGGTTTTATAAATTCGACGTTCGCCCAGACATAGACCATTATTGGTTAATGCAGCGAAAGTGAATTCTCCATATTTTTCCTTGTAATCATTGATTATATTATCATTGATATTCAAAAGATTGATATTGGTTAATCTTGAAAAATAATTACCAATAACATCTTTTATTGTAAGAGTTTCGTCATTAAGAAAGCGCTCTTTATAACGTTTAAAAAAGTGACTTGTATAAATGCTTAAAATAGGGTAGGCAATGTGTGCCTTTCTTGTATCATCGTATTTTTGACCAAAGCCGAAATCAATAAAATATTTTTCATTCTCATAACAATACACAAGGAAAACTTTTTCTTCTAACGAACACTCCCTATTTTGTAATCCAAAAAACAACAAATATCTGTTTTTTGAAATTTGATGTTCATAATCAATGATTTGAAATTTTGGAAATTTGGATTGCTTTGAAAATGCTTTTAAAACTTTGGATTTATTCTTTTCAATCCAATAAACAAAATTCTTTCGGTCAGACAAGATATTGTTAAATACTTCTATATGAGTCATTGAATTGGTAACCATAATTGAATCAATTTTGGTTAGGGACTAAATCAAGGTGAACATTAAGAATGCGTGCGATTCGCGCTAAAACATCAATGCCAGTAGATAATTTGCCTTGCTCAATTCTTGATAGATTTGAAGCATCAACACCTGCCAGCAATGCCAAATCGCGAGCATCCATATTGTTTTGTTCGCGTAACTCTTTGATACGTTTACCAATGCTAATTCTTTCACTTTGGTATATTTGTGTTGGGTATGCACTTAATGAACCCACACCATATTTTATGAAGTCAAATCCGATGCGTTGTATCATTTGCTCGCGGTCTTCGGAGAAATTTCGGTCGAATATGAATTCAATCAAATGCAGAACATAATTTTTATATTCTTCACTATTATGCTTTTCCAAAGGGTGCATAATAGAAAAAATGCTTCCATCTTCAGCCATAATTTCAATATGATTGTGCTCGGCAATGTGTGCTTTGGCTTTTGTAGGGAATTCCATAAATTTTTTTAAACTTTTATCCATAACTTTTTACTTTTAAATGATGGGCAAATTTACCCATTATTTTTAAATGGGCAAATTTACCCATAATTTTTTAAGAATTTTTTTTAGAAACACTATGCTTTGCTGTAATATTTTGTTATTCAATAAAATACCTTCAATCTGCGTTCCCGATAACTCTCGGGACTGCGTTCAAAAAAAAGGACGCAAGCATTGCGTCCCTACAAATCTGTGTTAATCTGTGCCCCCGATAATTATCGGGGCTGTGTCGTCTGTGCGAGTTCTATCTTCGAGCAATCGCCGCCCCATTAAATCCGCCCCTTGAAATCCTCGTACCCAAACGTTTTCCAGAGTCGGTAGTTGGTGCCTTCCTTGATGTAGATGTCGGGCAGGGGCATACCGTTGAAGGTGTTGTTTTTGACCATTGAGTAGATGGCCATATCGTTGAATGTAAGTTGCTGTCCTTCGGTGAGTTGCGTGTCGAACGAGTAGTCGCCGATGATGTCGCCAGCAAGGCACGTTGGGCCGCCAAGACGGTAGGTGAACGGCTTCTCGTCAGGCTCGCCGCTGCCTTCGAGTGGCGGGCGGTAGGGCATTTCAATCACGTCGGGCATATGGCAGGCCGCCGAAGCGTCGATAATGGCCACAGGGCGCTCTTTGTGCTGAATCTCGAGCACGGTTGTCCGCAGATAGCCAGCGTTCAGCGCCACAGCCTCGCCAGGCTCAAGATAGACGGTCAGGCCACGGGTGGTCATACGGCCGATGCAGCGCTCAAGGCGCGGAATGTCGTAGTCGGCGCGGGTGATGTGGTGGCCGCCGCCAAAATTCACCCATTTCATTGCGGGCAGCCAGCGGCCGAATTTCTCTTCGAAAGCGTTGAGAGTCAGTTCCAAATCGTCGGAATTCTGCTCGCAGAGTGTGTGAAAGTGCAGCCCGTCGATTAAGCCGAGCAGTTGCGGTTGTTCGGCCAGGGCGGTCTCAAACTCTTGCAGAGTGGTGCCAAGGCGGCTTCCAGGGGCGCAAGGGTCGTAGATGGCGTGGCCTTCCTGCGTCGATTTTTCGGGGTTCACCCGCAAACCCACGCTCAATCCGCGCTGCCGAGCCCGAGCGCCGTAGAGTTCCAACTGCCGCACCGAGTTGAAGACAATATGGTCGCAGATTTTGGTAATCTCTTCAAAATCAGATTCTTTGAAAGCAGGTGAGAAGATGTGGTTTTCGCCGCCAGGCATTTCCTCGTGGCAGAGCCGCGCCTCGTAGAGCCCGCTTGCCGTTGCACCGCATAAATATTTGGCAATCAGCGGATAAAAAGCATAGCAACTAAACGCCTTCTGCGCCAGCAGAATACGGCAGCCAGTGCGGTCCATAACGCCTTTCAAGATTTTCAGATTACTCTCAATGCGCTCGGTATCAATAATATAGCACGGGGTGCGAAGTGACATATTTTTCGGGTTTTGGGTTTTGGGTGTTAGGTGTTAGGTGTTAGGTATTGGGTGTTGGTCCATAACTATCGGCATTAGGCACTAGGCATTAGGCATTAGAAAATTACGAATCATTAAACTTTAATATTACTCGAATTTGTCTGTAGTCTGTAGTCTGTAGTCTGTAGTCCAACCATTTAAACCCGTTAAACTTCTAAACCTCTAAACTTCTAAACTTTAAACTTTAAACTTTTACGGCACCAGCACAGGATTCTCGCTCACAACCCACGGCAGGCCCCATTTGTTGAGAGCCTCCATATACGGGTCGGGGTCGAAATCCTCCACGTTGAACACGCCAGGTTTCTTCCATAAACCTTTCATTACCAGCATTGTGCCAATCATTGCGGGTACGCCTGTGGTGTACGAGATGGCTTGTGAGCCAACTTCCTTGTAGCACTCCTGATGGTCGCAGACGTTGTAGATGTAAAGGTTGCGCGGTTTGCCGTCTTTCACGCCAGTGAAAATGCAGCCGATGTTGGTCTTGCCCACGGTGCGCGGTCCGAGCGATGCGGGGTCGGGCAGAAGCGCCTTCAGGAACTGAATGGGCACAATCTCCTGACCGTTGAAGTTGACGGCGTCGGTGCGCAGCATTCCAACGTTCTCAAGACATTTCATATGAGTGAGATAACTCTGTCCGAAGGTCATAAAGAAACGGATGCGCTTTACGCCAGGAATGTTCTTTGCAAGCGACTCAATCTCCTCGTGGTGAAGCAGATACATATCTTTCGGGCCTACGCCGTCGAAGTTGTACTCGCGCTTGATTTCCATTGGTTTGGTCTCAACCCAGTGGCCGTTCTCCCAGTACGAGCCGTTGGCCGAAACCTCGCGCAGGTTGATTTCGGGATTGAAGTTGGTTGCGAACGGATAGCCGTGGTCGCCGCCGTTGCAGTCGAGAATATCGATGGTGTGAATCTCGTCGAAATAGTGTTTCAGCGCGTAGGCCGAGAAGACGCTCGTCACTCCAGGGTCGAAGCCAGTGCCGAGCAGGCCAGTGATGCCTTTTGCCTTGAAGCGCTCGTTGTAGGCCCATTGCCACGAGTAGTCGAAATAAGCCGTGAAGCCCTTCTCGCGGCAGCGTTTCTCGTAGATGGCGCGCCACGTCGGGTCTTCGGTGTCCTCGGCCTCGTAGTTGGCCGTATCGATGTAGTGCACGCCCGTTTCAAGGCAGGCGTCCATAATGGTCAGGTCCTGATAGGGCAGAGCAAGGTTCAGAACCACGTCGGGGTTCACCTTGCGGATGAGCGCCACAAGTTCCTGCACGTTGTCGGCGTCAACCTTTTCGGTGGTGATTTTCGCCTTTGTCGAGCCCTCGATTTTAGCCTTGAGCGCGTCGCACTTGCTCACTGTGCGGCTTGCAATGCAAATCTCGTTAAACACGTCGCTGTTTTGCGCGCATTTTTGAATGGCCACGCTAGCAACGCCTCCGCAGCCGATGATTAGAACTTTTCCCATTTTCGATAGATTTTTGATTTATGAATGATTGTTTTCGATTTTTTTTATTTCGCACAGATGACACAGAAAACACTGATTATCACGGATTTTTTTATAGTTTCCAACCGATTTTATCAGATTCAATCAGAATAAGTTATCGGTTAAAATCGGATTGAATCGGTTAGCGATTTTCTTACCATTCTGCCTTCATTGTTAATATATTTTTATTTCGCACAGATGACACAGAAAACACTGATTATCACAGATTTTTTTTATAGTTTCTAACCGATTTTATCAGATTCAATCAGAATAAGTTATCGGTTAAAATCGGATTGAATCGGTTAGCGATTTTCTTACCATTCTGCCTTCATTGTTAATTGTTATTTGTTAATTATTAATTATTTCCTAACTCCTAATTCCTAAATACTCAATAAAAGTTCCCTCACCACCTTGCAAGCCACAGCCGTCGAGACTCCGCTTTGGTCGTAGGTGGGGCACAACTCGTTGACGTCGGCGGCCACAATGTTGCAGCCGTTGCACACAATTCGCATAGCGTCAAACAGTTGCATAAACGTCACGCCGCCAGCCTCAGGCGTTCCCGTGCCAGGGAAAACCGACGGGTCGAGCACGTCAAGGTCGATGGTGAAATAGACGGGCTTGCGGCCAATCTGCTTCACCGTTTCGGCCAGACCGTCGAAATTGAACTTGTGCAGATTGGTATGCCCCTCGGCGGCCCAGCGGAACTCCGTGCGTTCGCCCGAGCGGATGCCGAACTGATGGATGCGGCCGTCGCCAATCAAATCGTGGCAGCGGCGGATGACGCAGGCGTGCGACAGACTGACGCCCAGATACTCGTCGCGAAGGTCGGTGTGGGCGTCGAAATGGATGATGTGCACGTCGGGGTACTTCTTTATCACTTCGCGGAAAGCGCCCAGAGTGACAAGGTGCTCGCCGCCAATCATTAGCGGTAACTTGTTGTCGGCCAATATGGTAGCCGTGCGTTCCGAAATCTGCGCAAGCGCCTTCTCGCTGCTGCCTATGCAGAGTTCAAGGTCGCCGCTGTCGAACACGCTGATGTCCTCAAGGTCGCGGTCGAGCAGGGGGCTGTAGGTCTCGAGCCCGAACGACTCGCTGCGGATGGTGTGCGGCGCAAACCGTGTGCCAGGGCGGAACGACGTGGTTGAGTCGAACGGCGCTCCGAAGAGCACAATCCGCGCCTCGCTGTATTCGGCGTCGCAGCCGATGAATGTCTCAATGTTCTTGTTAAGCATTGTCGGTCAGTCTTTTATCTTCTCCACGTCGGCCAGCATTCGCTCCACGTAGGCGGGCAGCGCAAAGCAGCCTTTGTGCAGGTTGGTGGTGTAATAATCGGTTTTGATGCCCAGTTTGTTCCACGCGTCGGCGTTCAGGTCGAGCACGGGGCGGTATTTCTTCGACGCGAATCCGAACAGCCAGTAACCCGACGGGTACGACGGTATATGTGCCTGATAGACACGGCTAATCGGGAAACTGTCGACAATTCGCTTGTGGGCTTTCTGCGTCTCAATGCGGTCCTCCTCGTAGAAGGGGCTCTGATGTTGGTTCACCATTATGCCGTCGGCCTTCAGCGCCTTGTAGCAGCCGCCGTAAAACTCGCGGGTGAGCAGACTCTCGCCAGGGCCGTAGAATCCCGCCGAGTCCACAATTATCACGTCGTACTCGTTCTCGATGTGTCGGATGAAGCGCAGGGCGTTCTCGGTGTAAACGGTCACGCGCTCGTCGTCAAGGCTCGACGCCGTCTCGGGGAAGAATTTGCGGCAGGCTTCCACCACGCCGTCGTTAACTTCCACAAGGTCAATGCGTTCCAGACTCTTGTATTTGAGCAGTTCTTCCACCACACCGCCGTCGCCCGAACCGAAAATCAGCACGCTCTTTGGGTTGGGGTGCACGGCCATTGGCACGTGGCTCAGCATTTCGTCGTAGATGAACTCGTCGCGCTCGGTGAAAATGATGTAGCCGTCAACCGCCAGAAAACGCCCGAACTCAAGCGACTCGAAAATATCGACGCGCCCCAGGTCGGTCTCGTTCGTGTAAAGGTGCTTGTCCACTTTTACAGAGAACTTTACATTTTCGGTGTGATGTTCAGAAAACCAGAATTCCATTTTTTTGTTGTTTAATCGGTTAATCGGATAATCGGTGAATCGTTTGTTTGGCAACGGACTTCAGACAACAGACTTCAGTCAGTGGTCGTAATTCGTAATTCAAAATTCGTAATTAACTAACACCCAACACCTATCACCCAATACCATTTAAATATTCCTAAATTCTAAATCCTAAATAACTAATCCCTAGTGCCTAATGCCTAATCCCTAGTGCCTAATTAATAAATCGTCTGCTCCCGAATCACATTCAGTCGCTCGATTTTCTCGTCCTCGGGGCCAGTCATTGAGCAGCCCTTCTCTTTAGCGTACAGAATGTAGTCGATGATTTCCTGCGTGATGCGCTCGCCAGGTGCCAGAATCGGGATTCCAGGGGGATAGCACATAACAAACTCGGTGCAGATGCGGCCGTTGGTCTCGCGGATGGGAATCATTTCCTCTTTGGCCGCGTAGAAGGCCTCTTGCGGCGTCATAACCACCGACGGGTTGATGTACTCGTGGTCGAACAGGCCCGTGCGCTCGCGGCGGTAGCGGCGCTGAATGTCGTAGAGTGCGCTCACAAGCCGCTCAACCTCGCGCATTCGGTCGCCTATCGATATGTATGCCAATATGTTGCCGATGTCGCCCAACTCAACCTGAATGTCGTACTCGTCGCGCAGAAGGTCGTAAACCTCAATGCCCGCCAAGCCGATGTCAAGGGTGAAGACCGTCAGTTTGGTGGTGTCGAAATCGTAGATGCTGTCGTTGTTAATCAACTCCTTGCCGTAGGCGTAGTAGCCGCCGATTTTGTTGATTTCGGTGCGGGCGTAGTCGGCAATGCGCTGCACTTCGGCAAAGGCTTCCTTGCCGCGGATGGCCAGATTGCGGCGCGATATGTCGAGACTCGCCAGCAGCAGATATGACGCGCTTGTGGTCTGCGTCAGGTTTATCACCTGCCTAACGTAGCCAGCGCTCACGCTTTCGCCCACAAGCAGAAACGAACTCTGCGTCAGGCTTCCGCCCGATTTGTGCATACTGATTGACGACATATCGGCGCCAGCCGCCATTGCCGTAATTGGCATATTCTCACCAAAATAGAAGTGCGTGCCGTGCGCCTCGTCAACCAGCACCAGCATATTGTGGGCGTGCGCCAGTTCAACAATCTTTTTCAGATTCGAGCAGATGCCGTAGTAGGTGGGGTTGTTCACCAGAATGGCCACCGCGTCGGGGTTGGCCTCGATGGCCTTCTCAACCTGCGAAATCTTCATTCCAAGGGCGATACCCAGACGGCGGTCCATATCGGGGTTGACGTAGATGGGTGTGGCGCCGTTCACCACCAGCGCGTTGATGACGCTGCGGTGCACGTTTCGCGGCAGAATGATTTTGTCGCCCTTCTTGCAGGCCGTGAGCACCATTGTCTGCACCGACGATGTGGTTCCGCCCACCATTAGGAAGGCGTGCGCGGCGTGGAAGGCCTCGGCGGCCAACTCTTCAGCCTTCTTGATGACCGATATGGGGTGGCAAAGGTTGTCGAGCGGCTTCATTGAGTTGACGTCAATCTCAACACACTGTTTTCCAAACAGTTTGGCCAAATCGGGATTGCCTCGGCCGCGTTTGTGGCCAGGTACGTCGAACGGTACAATGCGTTTTCTTCGGAATTCTTCCAGAGCCTCGTAGATAGGTGCTTGGTCTTGATTCATTTCAAGCGTTTTAAAAAATTAAACAATACTACCTTTCTTGTTTACTTTATCTGCTTGTGGTGAACCTCGGCAGATTGTCAGAGTCTATATAGTAAATATTTACTTTTACTACTCTTATTGACCGTTTCTCAAGTCGGGTGGTTATAAGTAACCAACTTTAAAAAAACTGCACATTTAAGTGCAAATCAATAAAATGGAAATACTCTAACAATCTAAAGTGTGCTCCATCGGTGCAAATGTAGTCATTTATTGGAATGGTGGCCTTTTTAGGGCGAAATTTTGTTTACTCAACAGTTCCTTCTTCCATCATCTGTCTCAAATCGTAGAAATGCAGGGTGCAGGAATGGACATCGAACGCAATTAGTCTGTCGCCGTCAACTGTGAAATGGTCGTACAATGATTCTTTAAGTTCTGTGCCTAATGAAATGTAATGCAGTAGTTTAGGTTTGTTACCTTTTATGTCAACCACGAATATTATGTTAACGTAAAATTTCTCATAATCAGAACAGCATCCTAATAAGTACAGCTTGTTGTTTGCTATGCAGCCGTCTTCGAAAAATAACCGTCGGGCAGGGTCGTTTTCGCTAATTAGTTTGTTTGCTTCCTCCAAAGCGGATTCAAAATAGTGCGAATCTGAAAAGTCTATCTGATTCAACAAATTACCAGAGAAATCGTATTCGAGAGTCAGAGGACGGCGTGTGCAGACAGCGAAGAAACTGTTGTCGTCTTTTTTCACGAGGAAATAATCTTCGTTATCAGGATTCACCCCTTTGCATTCCGGTGTTTGCGTGCCGAACTTCAAAGCAGGTTCATCGTTGTTGTATGGATTCCACAAATTTATTGGATTGGGCTCGATTGATTGAGTATAGCATATCCTTTGGTTCTTGCCGATTATGAAATTTCGCGAACTACCATAATAGTCGATAGAATATGATATGCTTTTTATGTATTTACCGTTCATATTGAACAAGTTGATTTTCTTTGCTCCCAAGTCGTTGGCATAGATGGTGTCGCCATTGAAATCGATGTCTTGCAACCAGATGAATTCTCCCGGGCCGCGGCCTGTATGGCCGAATTTCAAATCGACATTGTAGGCCGAATCGAGCCGGACAATTCTGCAAGATGTACCGTTGTTGTTTTCTGTGAAGTATATCTTGTTGTCGTGTACCTTGATACATCTTACCACATCAAAAAAAGTGGAGTCGGACAGTTCTTCAATCACTTTCACCGGCTTTTTGATGCACATTGTCGGAGCGGTGTCGGGGTGACTGGTATTGCAAGATGCCAGCAGCGCCGCGGCCAACAGTAGGATAGGTGCTCTCATTTGCATTTCAGTTTGTATTCAATCAAAATTATGTTTGACTCTTCGTCAATTGCAGCCGCATCAACGTTGCTGTTGTATGTCGATGGCCAAACAAATGCATAAAGAGCACCGTTGGATAGGAACGATTCTCCGAATCCTAACGGGAATTTTGTCTCACCAAGGAATGTGGTTACTGTGATTGCAGTGCTGTCCTTTATGTTGGCAGCCGTAATTAAATTTATCGGGATACGAAAATCTCCGAGAAAGTGCCTTGTAAGGTTATAACTGACAAATACATTGTCACCCACTTTGGTGAATGATTTGTAATATCTAACCACTTCTTTCTTCTCGGTTTGCTCGTCAATAACTCTAATGTCGTCGTTTTGGGGCAACGCATCCTCGGTGTCGAAATTAAGGGTCAAAACAGGATTGATTGAATTGTTATCGTATTGATATATAGTATAATCGAATAGCTTTACGGTGAAAATTCCTTCATCGGTTCTGATAAAATGTGATTCGGCTACGCGACAACCTGCGTTCACCGTGAAATCATCGCACTCGGCAACAATTTTCCGCTGCTTCAAGTCGAACAACACGTAGTTTTTCATTTTGTTGTTCGCGTAGTTTGAGAACAGCAGAACCGTATTGTTGTTTACTGCAACAATATCGTAATAATTATCGTCTAATACGTATGAATTCAGGTATTTGCCGCGAATGTCATATTCGTATAGTTTTTGGGTGGCTGTTGATAGAATATAGACGGTTTCGTCTTTGACATCGAAATTTGTAATCCAAGGATATTCTTGGTTTGAACGGCCAACTCGGTTCACTTGCGACACATAATGCCCGTCTTTGCCGAACACTTTAATGCAATTCATTTCTTCGTCTTGAATGTAATAATAGTTGCTGTCGCACAGTATTTTACCAGGGTTTGTGATTAAGGCGTTCCGAGTACTGTCGAGAAAAATCACTTTGAAATCGTCTATAACATCCTCCAATTGATTGAGGTTCCTCGGGTCGAGATTTATGATGGTGTTGTCTGCGCTTTTGTTTGCGCAAGAGGCGGTCAGCAATGCCGCGGCCAACAGTAGGATAGGTGCTCTCATTGTTAAGTTAGGATTTAGGAATTAGGAATGGGGATTTTTGATTTATGATTTTCGATTGAATGGTTAAATTTGCTCAACCTGTTCAACCCATTAAACGATTCACCGATTCTCCAATTCACCATTTAATCTGCCCGAATGTTTTTCGCCCTTTCAGGTAATACCCCGTCACAATGCTGCCGCGGTAGCACTCGGCGTGGTGATCGGTTTTGCGCGCGGCTTGCAGTTGTTTGCGCTTGGCGCGGAGTGTGCCAAGTGCCTTGTAGAAAGCGAAGTGTGCGCGAGGTACGGCCCAGAAGAACCCGAACTGAAGCTTGGCCAGATACATACCAGCCGACAGTCCGTCGAGCAGCAGGCGCACCAGCAGCGTGCGATGGAAGCTTTTGTCGGACAGGTTCTTATAGAGCATAAAAAGGTTGTTGCGGTAGTTGAGGAACAGTTTGCGCGGATTGGTACTGGGCAGAGTGCCGCCCCCCACGTGATAGACAACCGACTGCGGGACAATGGCAATGCGGTAGCCCATATTTTTCAGCCGCCAGCAGATGTCAATCTCCTCCATATGGGCGAAGAAATCATCGTCGAGGCCGCCCGCTTCTTTGTATAGTCTGCTGCGGATGAAAAGGCTCGCGCCCGAGGCCCAGAAAACATCGCGGATGTCGTTGTACTGGCCGTTGTCGCGCTCAATGGTGCCCAGAATGCGGCCGCGGCAGAACGGATAGCCGTAGCGGTCGATGAATCCGCCCGAGGCTCCGGCGTACTCAAAATCTGTCCGTTGGTCGTAGGAGAGGAGTTTGGGCGCGCAGGCCGCCACACCGGGTTTTGCGTCCATATATTCGGCAAGCGGATTGAGCCAGCCAGGGGTAACCTCAATGTCGGAGTTCAGAAGCACAAAGTATTCAGCCTCAATCTGTTCGAGTGCTTTGTTGTAGCCGCCCGTAAAGCCGTAGTTCTGGTCGAATTGCAGAACTTTGACGGTTGGGAACTGCTTGCGTATCAGTTCAATGCTGTCGTCGGTTGACCCGTTGTCGGCAACCCACACATCGGCTCCGTCCGACAAAGTCGTGACTGACGGAAGAAATTTCTCCAAAAACGCCCTTCCGTTCCAATTTAATATGACAACTGCAATTCTGCTCATCGGTGTTTTTTGTGAGGCAAAGATAATGGTATTTGGGAAATAGGCACTAGGTGTTGGGTGTTAGGTGTTAGTTATTTAGGTGTTAGTTATTTAGGAGTTAGGAATTAGGAGTTAGGCACTAGGCATTAGGCATTAGGAGTTAGTCATTAAGTGTTGGTATAGTGCTAAACCTCTAAACTTCTAAACCTTTAAACAATTCACCGATTCACCAACCTTGTCCGTCGTCTGATGTCTGATGTCTGAAGTCCAAAACTAAACTTTCTTCCCTTCTCACCCCCTAAACTCTAAACTTTGATTTATATTTGCCCGAAATCGAAAATAGCTACAAAAATGTTTAAAAATCATCCTAAAGGGCTTTTGGCGGCAGCCTTGAGTAATATGGGCGAGCGTTTTGGCTACTATATTATGAATGCCGTGCTGGTGCTGTTCCTCTGCTCGAAATTCGGCTTGCCCGAAGAGAAGGCAACAGCCATCTATTCAGTGTTTTATATGGGCATCTACATTCTGAGCCTTGTTGGCGGCATCATCGCCGACCGCACTCAGAACTACAAGGCCACCATCCAGTCGGGCCTGATTATTATGGCCACTGGTTATGTGATTCTGTCGGTGCCGGTGATGGCAACCGCGGGCAATATGGGCTGGCTGCTGCCGCTCACGTGCTTCGCGCTGTTCCTCATCGCCTTTGGCAACGGCTTGTTCAAGGGCAACCTGCAGGCCATTGTGGGACAGATGTACGACAATTTCGAGGCTGAGGCAGCCAAGCAAGGTGAGGAGGCTCTGGCACTGGCCAAGACGAAACGTGACCCCGGATTCCAGATTTTCTATATGTTCATCAATGTGGGTGGACTTGTGGCGCCGTTTGTGGCTCCCGTTTTGCGCGGATGGTGGCTCGGACTTAACAATCTGGCTTACAACGCCGACCTTCCGGCTCTCTGCCATCAGTATTTGGCCGATGGCGCGGCAATGGCTCCTGCGGCTCTTGCCAAGATGAACGACCTGATTGCCACCGTTTCGACAGTTGTCCCGGCAAATCTCACCGATTTCTGCCAGAACTACCTGTCGGTGTTCAACACGGGCGTTCACTATTCGTTCATTGCATCGGTTGCGGCAATGGTTATTTCACTCACCATCTTTCTGCTGACTAAGAAAGATATGCCGACTCCGGCCAAGAAAGAGGCGCAGCAGATTGCCGACTATACCGCCGAGGAGCGCGCCGCAATGGCTACCGAGATTCGCCAGCGCATCTACGCACTGTTCGCAGTGCTGGTTATTGCGGTGTTCTTCTGGTGGTCGTTCCACCAAAATGGCACGTCGATGTCGCTCTTCGCGCGCGATTTTGTCATCACATCGGCCATTCCGCCCGAGATTTGGCAGGCTGTCAATCCGTTCTTTGTGATTGTGCTCACTTTCCCGATGATGTGGCTCTTTGGCACGCAGTGGGGGCGCCGATTCTCAACTCCAAAGAAGATTGCCATTGGTATGGGCATCGCTGGAATCGCCTATCTGTTTATGAGCGTGTTCTGCTTCCAGCACGGTTATCCGTCGGCCACCGACTTCCGCGCCCTCGACGCAACCACTGCCGAAGGCTTGAAATCGGGTCCGGCAGTGCTCATCATCTACTATTTCTTTATGACAGTTGCCGAGCTGTTTATCAGTCCGTTAGGCTTGAGTTTTGTGTCGAAGGTCGCTCCCAAGAACCTGCTTGGCTTGTGCCAGGGCTTGTGGCTTGGCGCGACGGCCGTGGGCAACGGCTTCCTCTGGATTGGTCCGCTGATGTATAACAAAGTGGCCATCTGGCAGTGCTGGGCAGTGTTCTTCGCCGTCTGCTTCATATCGATGGCCGTGATGCTCGGAATGGTGAAATGGCTTGAGAGGGTTACGAAATAGGCACCAGGCAATAGTTATTTAGGATTTAGGATTTAGGAATTAGGATTTTTGATTTGCGATATCTGATTACAAGGTGGCTCACGGCACAAAACCGTCTGTTGTCTGTAGTCCGTTGTCTGTAGTCAAAATTCAATTCCGATTAAACAACACGACTATGTTCGTCGCATATCAGAAAAAGAAGGAGAATATCTGTGAGTATTTTCTCTATATGTTTCAGATAGAGGATATTATACGCGCTTGCAAGTTCAATCGGCAGACCATTGAGCAGTTGCTGCTGCCAAAATACCCGAGTGAGCCGGCAGTGCAGACGGAGGTGCGCCAGTGGTATTTCGGCTTGGCCGACCAAATGGAGGAGGAGCATATCCAGCAGAGTGGGCATCTTGTCTCGCTCACTAACAAGATTAACGAGGTGCTCGACTTCCACCTTTATCTGCTCAACACACCAAAGGAGGTGGCCTATCAGATGCAGTTTGCCAAAGTGGAGCCGGTGCTTGCTGAGTTGCGTCAAAAGCAGAACGCCACCCAGCTGAGTGACCTTCATCTCGCCCTGAACGCTGTTTACGGGTTCACCATTCTGCGGCTCAAAGGCTCGCAGGTGTCGAAGGAGACGGCCGCCGCCATATCGTCGCTGGTTGTATGGTTCAACGTTCTTTCGGCAAAATTCAAGGAGTATGAGACGGGGGAGATGAAGCTGGAGTTGTAAAGAGTAATCGACATAAGTACGCAAACAAACAAAAAACCACCCTCCGCACAATGCTTTGTGAGAAAGGTGGTTTTTGTTAAACCCTGCCATGGTTAATTATAGAGGTGTTCTTCAATTATTTCACCATTGATTATCAGCTTACCATCTTTGCCACTATCCATGGGACCATTGAAGATAATAAAAAAAGAATCAGTAGAATTATTATCGGTGAACGTTGTGTTTGTAATATCAAGCACCTTTCCCTTACTATAATCTATTATTCCATTATAATCAGTTGTGTTCCCCATGAACACGC
The DNA here is from genome assembly GCA_946186925.1 of uncultured Bacteroidota bacterium. Taxonomy (GTDB): domain Bacteria; phylum Bacteroidota; class Bacteroidia; order Bacteroidales; family SZUA-534; genus RUG13583. Next base: position 22,953 of record CAMHPA010000035.1, read on the forward strand.
TGTTACTGATTGATGTTACCATATTATCGTCACTGTTGATACAGATTGCGCCTCCGTGTCTTGCGCGGCCGTTTGTGAACGTTACACTATCAATTGACGCATACTTGCAACCACTATAGAAGTTTATAAATCCGCCTTTGAAAGCATCAATATTCGGGCATGTAGTGTTTCGGAATGTACAAGAATCGATAGTTATCAACGGAACGTTTGTCGCAAAGATTGCTGCGCCGGAATATGAGTCATCGGTTGCAATATTATATTCAGACTGAGCTTCACCTTCTATATGGTTATCAACGAATGTGCAATGATGGAACTCAAGCGAGGCAAAGCCATCGGCATAAATCATACCACCTGAGTGGTTTTCACTATATAGTGATGTCGCGTTTTTAAAGTTAATATATTCGAATTCGATACGCGGCATGATTGTTGGCTTGACTGATATTTCCAAGTCTTTTGTATCAAATATCAAGTGGCTTCCGTTGTTTCTGTCTATTTTGACAGAATCTGTTGCTGTACCGGCCAATCGAATGTATTTCACTCCATTAGCAATCATTTGACGAACAACATTATACAAATCATTAGAATAAGCAATATCTGTCTTTTCGCATAATGTTCCGTCGGACAGGATGCCCCAGTCAGAGTCGGGAACGTTGAAACGCATTGCGGCGTCGTTTGTTTCCATTCCTTCGGGGAATTGAAGTACTTGTGCGCCATCAGTGTATTCGCTGATTGTTATTGTGGCAATCGGGCTGTGGGTGTTCGTGCTCAAATCGCCGGCAATGAGGTTGTGAGTATCCCAACCTCCATGAATGGTAACATCATTGTTGCAAACTGCTCCACCATACGGGATATATACATTACCCTCAAATTCTACGGAACCATTTGAGAGACTGATGGCTCCACCGCAATGGTCATTGTCACTGGTAGCAACAGTGTTGTCACTGATAATGGTATTACCACCTACGGTTATATTCCCCCAAACACTTATTCCACCTCCGCGACAATTTGTTGAGTTACTTATAATTTTCGTATTGCCATCCAACCTCAAGCTACCATTTGCCACATTGATTCCGCCTCCGCCATAACCACCATATAATGTTTCACTTGTCGCCGAGTTGTAGCTTATTTCGGCATCACTGATATATAGAGAAATATTGTTATTACAATAAATTCCGCCACCATTGCCTGCGGTATTTCTTGTGATTGCGCCTCCGGTTATGTTGGTATTGGCCGAATAACCGACGGTACCGGACAAATAAATACCGCCACCACTGTTATCATTATTGGCAGAGTTGAATGAAACATTTCCGCTGGCCATTACAAAGCTACCATCTGTAAGAGAGTTATATATTCCACCGCCCGACTGAGCAGCATAGTTGTAGCAAACGCCATCATAAAGTACATCCTCGGTGTCGGCATTGCTGTAGCCAAGATACAAGCGGCCTTTGTTACAAATACCGCCACCACCAAATTGTGCGTGGTTTGAATGACTTTCGCTTGAGGCAGGTTCTTGAATGTATTGGTCGCCAATAACGGCATAGCTCCACATATACATTGTACCCTCGTTATAAACGCCACCGCCATTTCCATAATAACCTAAGGCTGCATTGCTGCTAATATTGCCGCCGCTCATATAGAATGTGCCTGTTAAGGCGTTGTAAACACCGCCACCGCCGCCGCCATCATTTATTTTGATTGTGACAGTATCCTGAGAAATTGAGCCGCCGTTCATTTTGAGTGTTCCAGCGTTGTAAACGCCGCCGCCGGTTGTGCCATTATTTCCGGTAATCTGAGCGTAGTCGCCAAGGGTTACACAAGCGCCTTCGGCAATGCGCAAACCACTGTTGTTTCCGCCGGTAATTGTCAAATTGTTTATAACCACCGGAGCCTCGGTGCTATTTACGGTAAGTGTTGTGCCACCGTTGTTGCCGTCGAACCTGTCGATTTCGTAACCGTTATAGCCCGTAATCATTACTTGCAGAGCCTTGGCTGTTGCCGGAATCACAAATTGGCCTTCAACAGTGCCGTCAACCTTTATTGTGTACCGGCACATTGGCTCGGTGAGTGAGTCGCAAGCGGCGTTCCATTCATCGAGCGTTGTAACCATAAATACTCTTTGCCACACGGCATAGAGTGTGGTGTCGCAGTAAATATCCTTTACCGGCACGTATTCGCCGTTGTCAATGGCGTTCCATTGTGCAAATTCGCAATCCTCCGGAATATCATTTTCCGACGGGTCTGCAACTTTGCTCTCGAATGGTGCGTCACCTTCCAAAACAACAGTATGTTCTTGATTGTTTATGTAATAGGTTACGGTGACGCGTCGAGTTATAGTTCCATATTCATTGAGTAGCCATTCAATATCCTTTCCACTAATGGAGTCGTGTTGCGGAGTGACGGCAAACCTGTCGTAATGGTTGGCAATGTAGTGCTTGGATGTGTCAATCTCGATAAGGATTGGATAATAGTTCCTGTAGCTTTCCGGTGTAATGGTGGCCACAATGTCTTCGCCTTCATCAAGATTGCCAACGGTTATGTCTTTTCCATCAGGCAGATAAATATCGTTGCCTTCGGTCACTTTTGCCGAGCCGCTCATAGTGAAATTACCATCTACGTAAATGCCGCTGCCATAGCTATAGTCATCGGCTCCGTTAAGAGTGTTTCCGCTTATTTCGCCGCCAGTCATAGTAATTTTGCCGTATGAATCCAGGTATATGCCAGCGCCTTGGTTACCACTGTTATGGCTTATAGCACCTCCTTTGATTTCAGGTTCAGAATCAGAAGCAACGCATCCACTTAAATAGACGCCACCGCCCACATTCTGGGTTGTATTATAATTAATCTCGCCCGAATCCATAACAAGTGTTCCCCAGTCGCCAGTTATATATATGCCGCCGCCATTGCAATTGGCACCATTGTAGTTGACCTTGCCGTTTAAGTACACATAGCCGCTATTGCCGCTATATATGCCACCGCCTTCACCATCATAAGTCCATTCTTCAGATTCATCGTAATAGCCACTTGCATAGTTGTGGAACACTCCGCCAGTGAAATTGGGGTCGGGGGTCAAGTCGTTAGTGTAGCCAATATACACACCTCTGTCATACCCAGAGGCAGCATAACTATATATGCCACCGCCACTATAAGTGGCTTGGTTCGAATGGCTTGAAGCTGTTGCTGATTCTGTCGCATTGGCGTTTCCTATTACTGCCGAGCCAAACATATACAGTTTACCACCGACCGCCACACCACCACCACAATATTCGGCTTGGTTGTCGGTAATCTGTCCGCCGCTCATATAGAATACGGCAGGGATGCCATTGATGGTTTCGTTGGGGCTTACAAATACACCGCCACCACTATAAGCTTGATTTTCGGTTATAAGGCCGCCGGTCATATACAGTGTTGAGTTTTCAGCCATATACACACCGCCGCCACAACTAAGAGCAGCGTCTGCAACGTTTCCTGTAATCAGAGTGTTGTCGGCTATTGTAACAGTGGCGTGTTCTGCAATATACAAACCACCGCCATTTATTGCCAGTCCTCGGGTGATGGTCAGGTCTTTGATTGTTACAGGCACTGTGGTGCAGATGGTGAGGGGACGTGATTTGTCCCATCTTCCGTCTAATTCTTCGTTGTATTCATTACTCCAATATTCTTCGATAAAAGTTTCATCTCCATCTTCGACTGTTGCTTCTTCAAGTTTCCATCCGGCATCGATAATGTCAGTTCCGTTGCCGTTTTTTCCGCACAGGGTGATGCTGCGGGCCGGTATCGGAGTTGTATCGTAAATGTGTTCCTCTGGATCGCCGGATTCTCTTTCTGTAATTATACCTACAATTGTTTGCGAGCCTTCGAGTTTGCCGTCAATCATTATGGTGTAGTCGATGGTGGCGTTTAGGAGAGTAATCAAGTCAATAGCGCCCGACATGCTCATTCCGTCTTCCTTAACTACAAGTGTTGCGCTCCATTTTGGCAGGAGAGTGTAACTGTTGCCTGTTGGTATCGATTCAAAATTGAATGGAACCAGTCCGTCAGGCCATGTGTCATAACACCATTGATAATCGAATTGGGCATCGTATGTGGGTTCAGAATATGTTGCGGAAGGGATGTCTTTGGCTTCGAGTTTGCTGCCTGCAGGAACAGTCATAGTTGCTATATATTCCTCGCCTACAGCATTTTGGAAATGCAGAGTCACCATCTGAATCATATTGCCGTTTTCGTCAACCGCCCACGATGCTGTCGGACGCTCGTCTTCGTCTAATGTATGGCGAACGGCAAATTTTGAGTGATTATCTTTTATGTAATGGTTTTCCTTGCTGTCGGCCTCGTCAAGCACAACCATATTTTGACCGTAACGGGCAGGTGTTATAGCCATTATTGTCTGTTCGGCGGATGTGATGGCGTTGTCGATAATTATTTTATTGATAGCATTATCGTCTGTTGACGCAAGGTAAACATCGTTTTTGCCTGGGTAATATGTCTCTGTTGACGGAATGTAGGCCGATCCGCCAATTTTAAACGTACCGCCGTTGTAAATCGCACCGCCCAAGCAATTATACCAGACAATGCCAGATTTGATGCTGTTTCTCTGAATGGTACCGCCATTCATGACAAACTGTGCGTCTTCGCTGATGTAAACACCGCCGCCGCACGATGATGTGTTTTCCTCAATGCTGCCGTCGGTCATTGTAACCGTCGAGTTTTTGCCGATGTAAACGCCACCACCCATGTTCTCAGTTGCGAAATTGCTGATAACAACGTCTTTGCCGATGGTTACCGAAGCCTTGGCCAAGCCGTCGCTGTCACCGACGATGAGGCCGGAGCCGTTATATTCGCTGTTGCGTTTGTCGCATGTGATGGTCAGGTTTTCGATTGTGACCGGAATGTTGGTGCAGACGGAGAGCAGGGCATTATCTTCGGTATTTTGTGTGCCGTCGCCTTGTGCGTTTGTCAGTGTGGCATTGTTCTGGCCCACAATACGTATGCTTGCCGCCCATTTTTCAGGTGCATTCCCGTGTGAGCCGGCATGGTCATCAAGTATGGCAGTATAAACGTCTCCAATATATTGCTCGCCGCTGATTGTGCCGTCAACATAGATTGTCCACGCGCTGTCGGCCGCTATCGCATTCATGCTATAGATTTGTAACGCCGCATCGGTTATCGATGGCAGAGCGTCGTTAAGAGTGTAGCCTGTCTCATTGCCGGTGGCATTTTCAAGTGTGGCCACATAAAGCTCTGTGATAACGCTCCATCGGGCGGTGAGTGTAATGTCGTCGGTTACGGGAGTATTTTCGAAATCGAATTTATTCTCGCCGTTGTACCAGCCCAAGAATTTATGTCCCAAGCTGTCGATTGTGAGTTGTTCGACAGTATTACCACAGTTGACAGACAGGGTGATATCTTCCCTTTCGCCGCCCGGCACAAAGGTAACGGTGTGTTTTTTTGCTTCCCAATTGGCAGTGAAATGGATGTCGCCGTATGATCCCGACACAATGGTATAATCCATAGTAGGTTTACTCAAATCGTTGGTACTCCAGCCTGTAAAGTCGAGGCATTCTTTTTCGGGTTGGAAGAGAATTATATCCGGAGTCTCAACATTGTAAGAGTTTTTGGCGTCTGCAGGAACTGTCCACCCGTCTTCGTCATAGGTGATTTTGTATTCTGTCGGCTTCCAGCTTGCGGTTAGCGAAGTGTCGCCGATTGTGCCGACAGCAAAGTTTTGAACAGTGTCGCCCAGAGTGTTGATCCAGCCTGTAAAGTCGTAATAATCTTTTGTCGGCTCGGGGAGGGGGACATTGTCTTCAACAGTGTAGCTGGTGAAGTATTCATCAGGCATAGTGCCACCGTCGAGGACGTAGTCAATGTTGTAAGGTATGGCCGTGAACGAGCCGGTAATGGTGTAATCACAGTTCGGCATAGATTCGAGCTTGTTCTGCCAACCGCTGAATTCGTAGCCTCTGCGATTTTCTACTTCAACAGCCGGGAATTGTTGGCTGAAAGCCACATCGCCAGACCAAAGCGGTTCCTCTTCGCCTTCAATTTGGTAGGTGAGTTTGCGCATGTTCACCTCGAATTTGGCGGTGATATTCAATCTCTTGTATACTTCGAAGGTGATGGTTTCGCTGGTGGCCAGCTCCTCGTCAAGCTCTATGCCATCCCATCCGGCAAGGTGGTAGCCTTCGGTTGGTGTTGCCACAAGTGTTGCGGTTGTGCCATATTCGTACCTGTCGGAGCCTGTTACCGAGCCGAAGTCGTCATTATTTGATTTGGCTGTGACTTCGTAGGATCTGAGGTCGAATTGTGCGAAAAGCTCCATGTCATCGGTGACGGTTATGGTACGCTTAGCCCTGAGGTTGTTGTCGCTCCATCCAGCAAACACATGGTTGTCGTCGTCGGGCACGGCCTCAAAAGTCAGTTTCTCGCCGTAAACGGCCGAGCCTTTCATGTCCACATGGCCGCCGTCGCTGCTTTCAACAACCACATTATATGCGATGCCTTCTTTTGCCTCAACCTCCACGTCAACCTTTATATATTGGTATGGTTCAACGGAGTTACTCTTCATCAAGCCAAAGTTGACGGTCTGGTTGGTGGCTTTCAGCGGTCTGATGTATATCAGATTCTCGCCTTTGGGCATCAGCACGGCTACAGTGGCGCTCTTCTGTTTCTTGGTCACGAATCCGTATTCGTCGATGAGCAGCACTTTGTTGCCAGAGTCGTCGGTTTTGTCGACAACGGCGTACGATCCTTTGGAGTAGATGCCCAGTAGTGCGTAGCCCTCGTCGTCGCTC
>CAMHPA010000036.1 GCA_946186925.1 uncultured Bacteroidota bacterium
GGTCGATTCCAAGTCGATATGTTGGTTAGTTGGCATCTTCGGCGATGTATTCAAAGATTTTTGTCACCAGCAGCTTGCCTTTGGCGTCGTAGGTGCATTGCGTTTTCTTGCGCCCGAACTCGTTGTATTCGTATGTTTTATAAGTCTGCAAGCGGTTGTGATTATCGTAAACAAGTTCCTTTGTAACCTTTCCTGCGGCGTTGTACTCGAAGCGTTTGCGCCATTTCACCCCCGACGGGCTGTACTCAATCTCTTCAATCTTTCGGCCTTCAGAGTTGTAGGTGGTTGTGTGGTCCAGAATCTGTGCGTTGGTCTTCACATCGGTGTTCCACTCTTTGATTACAAGGTTTTTCTTGTTGATTTTCTGCGTCGGTTGGTCCTGTGCGCCTGCCATTCCGGCCGCACCGCAGAAAAGTGTCAACAATACAATTAACTTTTTCATATTATTTGTGTTACATTAAAATCTCACTAATCAAAGCCAACTGTCGAAAACCGATGAAAGCCTCGGCAAATGGCAATTTATTGCTCAATGATTCGCTCTGCAAATAACGTTTTTTTAAGCGAAAAAATGTTTGTGGAAGCTTATTTTTTCAAGCCTTTGCCATTAGAATATATGAGAAGGCAGATGTATCGGTTGTTTCAATGCTATTTGTCGATGAGTTGTTGGATGATTATGTGGTTTGAGTCTGTTGTCGGGACGCGGATTAATAAAAAATCGGCATCATTCATGGGATCTAACCTTAAATGCAACCAACTTTTGTTAGTTTTGCGAAATGCTTTCATGTGGCAATAATATGGTCAAATGGATTTTCGACAGGATGGTTTCGCTTGTTTTGCTGATTGTGTTGATGCCTGTTCTGCTGATAGTTGCATTGTGCATTCTGGTGGCTAACGGCACTCCGATTATGTATATTCAAGAGCGAATCGGACAAAATGCCAAACCATTCAAACTCATTAAGTTCCGCACAATGAAAGGCGAAGAAGAGAGCCCTGTGGCGGCGGCTGAACTGAACCGTATTACGCGCGTTGGCCGATGGCTGCGGCGCACAAAAATCGATGAACTGCCCGAGTTGCTCAACATTTTCGTGGGCGATATGAGTTTCGTCGGGCCGCGCCCCGATGTGGCAGGTTACGCCGACAAACTCGAAGGCGATGACCGCCGTCTGCTGACGATGAAGCCTGGGCTGACTGGCGTGGCGTCGCTCAAATACCGCAACGAAGAAGATTTGCTGGCCGCGCAGCCCAATCCGCAGGAATACAACGACAAGGTGATTTGGCCCGACAAGGTTCGGCTCAACCTTCTCTATATGGAACGGCAGTCGCTTTGGCTCGATGTCAAAGTGCTGATTTGCACGGCATTGGGCAAAACTGTGAAAGGCTTTGAATAGTTGGTGGCTGGCCGCAAAACATTGATTCAATGAGTATTGTAAAAAAAATATTCGGCAACACGATAATCAAGAACTTGAGTTATCTGGTCACTGGCACCGCTTTGGCGCAGGTGCTGATAATTCTGTTTCAACTCATTCTGCGCCGTATTTACACGCCTGCCGATTTTGGGGCTTTCGCAGTGTATATGAGCATTATAGGCATTATTGCTGTGATTGCGTCGCTGCGCTACGAGCAGACGATTATCCTGCCCGCCGACGACAACAAAGCCTACAATCTGCTTTATCTCTCGTTTGGCATTGGGCTGATTGTGAGCGTTTTAACGGCAATTTTGCTTTTCGTGTTCAAGCAGCCGATAATGCAACTAATCAATTTCCCCGAAAAGTATTCCTATTGGCTTGCGTTTGTGCCGTTATCGTTACTGTTACTGACAATATATCAGGCTCTTAACTATTATTTGATTCGGCTGAAGCAGTTCCGACTTTCGGCTTCGAACAAGGTTGAACGCCGCATTGCCGAAGGCGTAACGCAAACAATTTCAGGCTATTGCGGCAACCAAACTGGGCTTGTTTTTGGCGACATTGCGGGGCAGTCGGTCAATGCGCTGGCGGCTGGGCTCAAGGTGCACAAGTTTGTCGGCGGCCTGAAGTTGTCGTGGGCCACCATAAAAAGTGTGGCGGCCGAATACAAGAGTTTTCCGTTGCAAAACAGTTTCGCAGCGTTCCTGAACGCATTGAGTCTGCTTTTGCCCACCATTTTCATAAACCGCCTGTTCGACGAGCAGACCACGGGCCTTTTCGACCTTGCGCGGATGCTGATGATTATGCCGCTATCGCTTGTCACCACGTCGATGGGGCAGGTGCTGGTGCAGCGGTTCACCGAGTTGCGCAACAAGCGCGAGTCAATCCGCCACGATTTTTGCCGCATTGCCGCACTGCTGGCCGTTTTGGCGCTGCTGTTCGCTGTGGTGGCCTTCCTTCTGGCGCCGTCGCTTCTGGCGCTTATTTTTGGCGAAACTTGGCGTGAATCAGGCATTTACGTGCGAATTATGGTTTGGGCGTTCGCGTTCAAATTTGTGGTGTCGCCGTTCAATATGGTGTTCACGGCGTTCGAGAAAATTGGCCGTTTGTCGGTTTGGCAGACTATCTATTTCTTGCTGATTTTCAGTCTGATATTCATTCCTGTCAGCGACATTTACGGCTTCCTGCGCTGCTATCTGACGGTTGAATTGTTCAGTTACGCCATTGTCGCGCTGATGACGCTGAAAGTTGTCCGTGAGTACGAAAAATCAATAGCCGATTGATTATGAACGTTTTATATCTGACCGAAGATTACATTGGCTCACGGGTTCACCACAACTTGTGCCGCTCAATTGTCGATGCTGATAGTCAGATAGATATGACTGTTTTCGCATTCAATCGGCCCAATTATCCATTGCGCGATTTGCGCGGCACCTACACCGATGCCAATTATCGGCTGATTGAGTCTGTATTCGATGGTAATATGCTGATGTACAGAGCGTTATTTCCATACAAAATCAGATGCAAATACCGTCAGTTGGCGCAAAATGTTGATACTGCGAAAATTGACCTTGTTGTGGCAAGCACCTTGTTTTCCGATGGCGCGGTGGCCTACAGGCTTTGGCGCGAGCGCGGAATCCCCTACGTGGTTGCTGTTCGCGGCACCGATGTCAATCTCTACCTGCGCTTGATGCCGCAGTTGTATCACCTTGGCCGTCAGATAATTGCAAATGCCCGCAAGGTGGTTTTCATATCGCCCGTCCAACGGCGGCAATTCGAGAACTCGCTGGCTTTCAGGCGTTTGGCCGCTAACTTGCAGCCGAAATTGGTGACAATTACCAACGGAATCGACCAAATTTGGATTGATAATCAATATTTTGCCGACGATAATCGCAATCCCGACGCCATATTATATATAGGTGTGTTCGACAAAAACAAGAATGTGGCCACGCTCATTGAAGCCTGCAAAATGGCGCGCGAGCAGAATCCGCGTCTCACGTTGAATCTGGTTGGCGGTGGCGGCGCGTGTGAACCGCAGATTATGAAGCAGATAGCGCAAAATGCCGACTGGATAAAATTCCACGGCCCCGTTTACGACAAGCAGAAACTGATGCAGATTTGCCGCGAAAACGCCGTTTTTGCAATGATTTCAAAATCAGAGACTTTCGGACTTGTCTATTTTGAGGCACTGACACAGGGCTTGCCTGTGGTTTACACAGCAGGGCAAGGTTTTGACGGCGTTTTCGATGGGCTTAATGTCGGTCTGGCCGCTAAATCTTGCAGCGTGAGTGACGTGGCCGAAAAAATTAGATTAGTTTTGCGCGATAGAATTGCAATGCAGAAGTGCATTATGCAGATAAATTTTGACGACTTTAGTTGGCAACGCAAAATACAAGTGTGGTTAAGTATTTTGAAAACAGTATGATACGGCTATCGGTGATAGTTCCGTGCAGGAACGAGATTAGATATATTGGCAAGTGTGTTGAGTCTATTTTGGCGCAGGATTTTCCCAAAACTGATATGGAAGTGCTGTTTGTCGATGGTATGAGCACCGACGGTACACGCGATATTATTGTGCGAAATTGTGCGAAATATAGCTGGATGTCATTGATTGATAATCCTATGTATTATGTCTCGTATGCTATGAATTTGGGTGTCGAACAGGCAAAGGGAGAAATCATAATGCTTCTTGGTGTTCATTCTTCGTATTCACCCAATTATATGTCAACACTTACATCGAAACTGATTGAATTGAATGCTGATGTTGTCGGTTGTGTCTGTCGCACAGACGTACTGAACAAAAACCCCGAATCATTAGCGATAAAAGCGGTGTTGAGCAGCCGTTTCGGTGTTGGCAATTCCGATTTTCGTACAGGTGTTGCCAAAGAACAACTTGTTGATACCGTGCCGTTTGGTTGTTATCGACGGTCCGTGTTTGAAAAATATGGACTATTCGACGTACATTTGGTTCGCAATCAGGATATTGAATTTAGTAAGCGCATTGTGAACAATGGCGGCAGCATTTACCTTATTCCGCAGGCCCTTTGTACTTATTATGCTCGTGAATCATTCCGTTCGATGGCGCGCAACAATTATAGCAACGGTCTTTGGAATGTATTAACAGTAAAAATAACGGGGCGACTCATGTCGCTGTCTATCAGACATTTTGTACCAATGATTTTCTTGCTTTCGCTGATTTTCCCTTTGGTTCTTATGATGGTTGATGTGCGTTTTGGATTGATCGCGGCAATATCAGCTTGTGCGTATCTGTTGTTGGCACTGTTTGTCAGCCTGCGCAAAGTGAAGAATATCAAATCATTGAAAGTGATATATTTACTTAAGGCCTTTACAGTTTTGCATTTATCGTATGGTTTTGGCTCGTTAATTGGAATGTTCACTTTCCACAAAAAAAGTAATAATTATGGAAAGACTGCGTAAGTGCTTCTTTTTCATTGTTATGACGGTGATTTTGCTTATGCCGTTCTATCCTGTTTGGAGCGAAGTGTCCGTGGCATTGCTTTTTGTTGTGGGAATTGGTGCACGTGGCATTGTCGACTTGCCTGCTATTGACAAAAAAACATCTGTTTTGCCATTACTAATGTTGACTTTCTTTGTATTGGCAGCTGTCAGTTTGTTGCATAGTTACGATAAACTTTCTGGACTAGACAATCTCCACACCTATATACCATTTGTGGTTTTACCGATACTGATGCTTTATTATCGCGATGAGCTATTAGACAATAAAATAATATTATTAAAGGTGTTGTCTAGCGGCATTTTGACTGCTTCGGCTTTATGTTTGATTTTAGCAGTTATACGGTCATTACATATTATTAATGGTCATTTAGTTTTCAATCCTTTTGCCGGTTACCGCAATCAATTCGTATATACATATTTATCAGTATTTCAATACACTAACACATTTGCAATGATGACCGTCTTTGTGGTGGCAGCGATGCTTTGGGCACTGATGTTTCGTAATGTGAAACACCGCAAGTGGATGATTTACACTGCGATAGGCCTATCGATTCTGATGGTTTTCCTACTCTCGTCGCGCACCAATGTTTATGCGCTTTTCGCCGTGCTATACTATTCGGTCATCATCTTCTATATCAAATTTAAGAAACTGATTCACAGTTTGTTGCTACTAGTTGGTGTGACTGGTCTATTTTGGGTGTTCCAAACTTGCAACTATCGCGTGATGAACCTGTCGCAAACCGTGACGAGTTACATTACCGAAGAAGATGTCACAATGGACAACGGATATGTGATTAAACATCCAGAAAAGATTGAAAATGTGAATATTAGATTCCAGATGTGGGAAACAGGTTTCAAAATTGCCAAACGATATTGGTTGCAAGGGTGCGGAATCGGCGATTTCAAAAATATGTTACGTGAAAGATACGGCCAGGACGGAATCGCAGAGGCATACGAAAAATGCTATGACCAACACAATCAATACCTTGAGACATTAGGAACAACGGGCATTCTTGGGTTTGCGCTGCTTGTCGCAATGATGGGTTACGCTTTGTATCAGGCCTGGCGGCAACGGAACTATCTGCTGTTTTGCAGTCTTTTCATATTGGCACTCAATATGTTACTTGAGTCGATGTTTAACCGATACAGCGGCAGTTTGTTCTTTGTGGTCTCGCTTTTGCTGGCATCTGCCGTTGGCGGCGAAACGGAAAAAGTGTGCGACAACAATCGCAACGAAGCAATAACACAATGATTATTAAAGTGATATAGAAATGAGCAATCAGTACATCGAAATAAAGGGCGCGCGTGTTAACAATCTGAAAAACATCGATTTGAAGATTGAGCGTAACAAACTGATTGTCATCACTGGACTTTCGGGCAGCGGCAAGTCGTCGCTGGCGTTCGACACGCTCTATGCCGAAGGGCAGCGGCGCTACGTTGAGAGTTTGTCGGCATACGCGCGGCAGTTTTTGGGCCGCATCAACAAGCCCGAAACCGACTATATCAAGGGCATTCCGCCCGCCATCGCCATTGAGCAGAAGGTTTGTAGCCGCAATCCGCGCTCGACAGTTGGCACATCTACAGAGATTTACGATTATCTTAAACTGCTCTTTGCGCGAATCGGCAAGACATATTCGCCAATTTCGGGGCAGTTGGTCAAGAAACATTCAGTGCAAGATGTTGTGGATTACCTACTTACGTTTCCCGAACGGACAAAGGCAATCATTGTGGCGCCGCTGAATCTGGCAAATGGCCGCACCATCGCGAAAGCGCTTGAAATACTTAAGCAACAAGGTTTTAGCCGCGTTGAAGTGAATGGCGAGATTGTTGCCATCGATGATTACAAACCCGCGGCCAACGATGTTGTAAATATTGTTGTGGACCGCATTGTGGTCAGCAACGAGCAGGACAACATCAGCCGTATTGCCGACTCGGTGCAGACCGCTTTTTTTGAAGGGATGGGGGCGTGCACGGTGAAGGTTTATCGTGGCGAAACCGTTGTCTGTCAGGATTTTTCGAATCGGTTCGAAGCCGACGGAATGACTTTTGTCGAGCCTACCGAGCACCTTTTCAGTTTCAACACACCGCTGGGCGCTTGCCCCACATGTGGCGGTTTTGGCAGCACCATCGGCATCGATCCTGACCTTGTCATCCCCAACAAAAGCCTGTCGATTTACGAAGGCGCGATTGTCTGCTGGCGCGGCGAGAAGATGCAGGAATGGCTTAACAAATTGATTTACAACGCCGATAAGTTCGATTTTCCAATCCATAAGCCTGTCAACGAACTCACTCGCGAGCAATACAATCTGCTTTGGACGGGCAATCGTTACTTCCACGGAATCAATGACTTCTTTGAATTTGTCGAACAGAATTCCTACAAAATCCAATATCGCGTGATGATGTCGCGCTATCGCGGACGCACGGTGTGCCCTGCTTGCCACGGGTCGCGGCTCAAGCCCGAAGCCGAATATGTGAAAATCAACGGCTACTCGATTGTGGATTTGGTGAATATGCCTGTCAATGAGTTAAATAACGTTGTCAGAAATTTCGAACTCGACGCTCACGAAGAGAAAGTCGCAGGCCGTCTGTTGGTCGAAATCCGCAATCGGATTGGATTCCTGAAAGACGTCGGACTTGGCTATCTGACGCTTTCCCGCACATCGTCCACGTTGAGCGGCGGCGAGAGTCAGCGCATCAACCTGGCCACATCGCTCGGCAGCAGCCTTGTCGGGTCGCTCTACATTCTCGATGAGCCTTCAATTGGTCTTCATTCTCGCGATACCGAATTGCTAATCAAAGTTTTACGCAACTTGCAGCGCATCGGCAATACGGTGGTTGTGGTTGAGCACGACGAAGACATCATCCGCGCCGCCGATGAGATTATCGATATTGGCCCGTTGGCTGGACGGCTTGGCGGTGAAGTTGTCTTTCAGGGCGACCATACGAAGTTAGAATCTGAAAGTCAGAGCCTTACAGCGCAGTACCTGACAGGAAAAATGAAGATTCCCGTGCCCGAAATCCGCCGCAAATGGCGCGATTACATCGGCATTGAAGGGGCTTGCGAGAATAACTTGAAAAACATCGATGTAAAATTTCCGCTTGGCGTAATCACCGCTGTTACAGGCGTTTCGGGTAGCGGAAAATCGACTTTGGTGAACAAGATTCTTTACAACGCACTCGCCAAATACTTTGGCGGACAGAGCGATACGCCCACGGGCAACTTCCGTCGGATGTATGGCGACCTGAAGCGCATCAGTCGTGTTGAGTTTGTCGACCAAAATCCGATTGGCCGCTCAACTCGTTCAAATCCTGCATCTTACATAAAGGCTTACGACGAAATCCGTAAACTTTACGCCGACCAACAGGCCGCCAAAATAATGAATATGACACCGTCGTTTTTCTCGTTCAACGTTGATGGCGGACGGTGCGAAGAGTGCCAAGGTGAAGGCAAAATCAAGATTGAGATGCAGTTTATGGCTGATGTTGAGCTGGTTTGCGACAGTTGCCACGGGCAGCGTTTCAAGCAGGTTGTGCTCGATGTGCGCTACCGCGATAAAAACATCAACGATGTGCTGAATATGACTGTGAATGAAGCAATTGAGTTCTTCGGCAGCGACAGCAATGCAACCTGCCGACGTATTGTCGAGCGTTTGCAACCGCTTGCAAATGTGGGACTTGGGTACGTTAAACTTGGCCAATCGTCGAGTTCGTTGAGTGGCGGCGAGAGCCAACGCGTCAAACTGGCGTCGTTCCTTGGTTCCGACGAGCCGAACGCGCCAACGCTCTTCATCTTCGACGAGCCAACTACAGGCCTTCATTTTCACGATGTTAACAAACTGATGGAAGCCTTCAACGCCCTGGCCGACCGCGGTCACACGGTGCTGATTATCGAGCATAATCTGGAAGTGATAAAATGCGCCGACTGGGTTATCGACCTTGGACCCGAAGGCGGCGAAGCGGGTGGCAACGTGGTGTTCGAAGGCACGCCCGAAGATTTGGTGAAATGCGACGCTTCATATACGGGTAAATATCTGAAAGAAAAATTGTTATGATTGAGAATAAAGAGCAGTTGATTGTTGCCGTCGGCAACGCGATGGAACACTATCTCGATGAGTTTGCCGCAGGCTGGTACATCGATTACACCACGCAGGATGTGGTGATGATTGAAGATTATATTTTCGAACTCGATGACAATCAAAAATCTGAAGTTCAATGGGAAAGCGATATGGCGGAAATTGTCCGAACCCATCGCCTTGAGCGCATCGACCCGCCTTCGGACGAAACCAAACACCGCGTGATGATGGATTTTGCTGAAAGTCAGCCTAATAAAAACATTTGCGGCCATTTGAGTTTCTCAATCATTCAGCAGCAGGAATTCGCATCGTTCAAAAATGTTGTGCGCGAACTCGGACTCGAGCGTTCGTGGGCACAGTTCAAAACTGAAGAGTATCAGCGAGTTGCAAAAAAATGGGTTAAGAAAAAACGCTTCGATTTCGTCGACGGGCAACTCGTCAGGCGGACCGATTGAAAACAAACAAAAAACGCTTCAACCAATGGCTGAAGCGTTTTTTTTTTATTGATAACCTGTGAATTAGCAAGCTGGAATCTTGAAAATTACATTGTATTTGTTGCGCGGAACAATGCTCATAACTGGCACTTTCGAGCGGCTGACAATGCTCTTGGCGAACGAGCCGATGAACGAAGTCACAATCTCAAGCTGCTGGTGCGTGGTGATAATCACCATATCGCCCTTGTTCGCGTCGATGAAATCGAGAACGCCGTCAACATTGTCGTCAACTTTCAGCAGTTTGCCGCTGCATTTGATGCCACGGTCGGTGATGTATTTAACAACCTGATTCTGTTGCTGTTGCAGAGTTTTGTAAATCAGCTCGTCATCGAAAGAGTAGGCCGAAACAACAAGAATTTCGGCATCGAGTTTGCGAGCGATGTCAACCGTGTCCACAACCTTCTCGCGAGTTTCCTTGCTGATGTCGAGCGGCAGGATGAGCCGTTTAATCGGGGCGCTGTCGGGCTCTGATTTAATGGTGATTACGGGGCATTTGGCTTCCGAAACCACGCGCAACGCATTGGTTCCGATAATCTTCTTTTTGATGTTGTCGGCGTGGCTGGTGCCCATCACAATCGCACTTGCGTTGAGCGACTCGGCGGTCTGCATAATGGTGTCGCAAAGTTTGCCTTTGGCAATCACGCAGTCGAAATCGGCATCGTCAAGGTCCGAATTCTTGGTTACAAAATTTTGCAGATGGCTTTTCAATTTTTTGAGCAGAATCTCGCGCTCAACATCGGTGAAAAATTCCGACCAAATTGGGTCGACACCTTTTATCACATTGATAAACGTGATTTTACCTTTGAGAACCTTGTTCAACTTTGCGGCGTATTTCAGCCCAAAAACCGACTTGTCAGAATAGTCGACCGGTACAAGCAAATGACTTAATGCAGCTTCCATTTTTTTTGTATTTTTGATAAACACAAATTTAATGTTTGTTGCGTATTTTACAACATAATTTTAACGATATGGCACAGTTTATTCCCGATTCAGAACTTATTTTGAATGCCGATGGCAGTGTGTTCCATTTGCACATTCATCCCGACGATGTTGCTGACAATGTGATACTTGTGGGCGACCCCGACCGCGCCGACCTGGTTGCGTCGTTCTTTTCAAAAATCAATGTCGATGTTCAGAACCGTGAGTTCCGCACCCGCACAGGGCTTTTCAATGGCAAGGGCGTCACGGTTGTGTCGACAGGCATCGGCACCGATAATATCGATATTGTTGTCAATGAGCTTGATGCGGCAGTCAACATCGACCTTGAAAAACGAATTGAGAAAGAGCAGAAACGCAGTCTTAACCTGATTCGCATCGGCACTTCGGGGGCGCTGCAGGCCGATATTGAAGTGGGGCAGCCGGTCATCTCTGAAATGGCCATCGGTTTCGACGGTATGATTAACTTCTACCGCGACCGCAACAACGTCAGCAATCTTGAGATGGAAGCAGCCTTCAAAAAATATATGAATTGGAATCCGTTGCTGGCTTCGCCTTACTTTGTCAAATCGTCGCCTGAGTTGTTGAACAAGGTGGGATTCGATATGCGCAAGGGTGTAACTATTTCTGCACCTGGGTTTTATGGCCCGCAAGGCCGCGTTCTGCGGTTGCCTATTCAGGATGCCAAAATCAACGATAAAATCACTGCTTTTGAGTATAACGGTCACAAAATCACCAACTATGAGATGGAATGCTCGGCAATCTACGGCCTTGCGGCGATGATGGGCCATAACGCCATCACGGTCTGCAGTATCATCGCAAACCGTTTGAACAAGAGCGCGACGAGCAGCTATAAGGGCTCGATGAAAGATTTGATTGAAACCGTTCTGCAACGATTAACTGCTTGATTATGAATCAATCGGAATTCGATTCGCTGATAATGCTGCTCGACGATACTGACCCGTCGGTTTCGGCGGCTGTGCAGCAGCGTCTGCGCAATGGCGGTGCCGAAATTATTCCAAACCTTGAGAAGGTGTGGAAGACAAGCACCGACGCCGCTACCATCAAAATGCTCGAGCATCTGATTCACGACATCCGTATCGACAGCATTGCAGACGGACTGGCCAAGTGGGGCAAAGCCGGCGCCGATAATCTGTTGGCCGGTGTGGCCGTTTACAATCGGATTTTGTTTCCGAATGTGGCAATCGACACCATCAAAGCCAAAATCGACAGCATCTGCAAGCCCATTTGGACCGAGTTCAACAGCTCGCTGACGGCGCTCGAGAAGGTCCGCATCATCAACCATTTTTTGTTCAATCAGAATAAGTATACATACAGCGATGATTTTTCAACGCAGTCGCATTTTCTGAGCACATTGTTGAACACAGGCAAGGCAAACTCAAATGTTCTGGCTGTTCTGTACGCCATTGTGGCTCAGCATTTGCAGTTGCCCGTCCACTGTGTTGAGTTGCCGTCGGCGCTCACCCTGTGCTATGTTGACGAGATGGATGGCGATTTTGAACATAACGTGCTGTTTTACATTGATGTACGCAGCCGCGGCACCGCATACGGCAGCAGTGAGATAACCGACTATCTGCGCAGTACCAACACTGATGACGATGAAAAATATTATAAACCTTGCGGAAACTTGAATGCGGTTAGATATTTGCTATATTCGCTGGCTCAATGTTTCATGCGCTTGAAAGATCCGCGCATTACAGATTGCGAGCGTATAATTGATTTATTAACAAAAAAATAGACATGATCTTATGGCGGAAGAATTTCAAACAACAAACAACGGCGAACGTGAAATTGATTTGATTGATTTGCTAGGTAGATTTTTTTCTTGGTGTGGAAAAGCAATTGTCGCTATTGGCAAATTAATCTACAGCGTGTTTTTGTGGGTATTCCTATTTTTCTACAGAACTTGGAAGTATTATCTTATAGCGTTGCTGTTTGTAGCAGCTTTGTTTGCCTATAAAACTCGTATGCCGAAATATTATGATTGTAACATGCGTGTGCAGTCGATGTGTGTGAACTCATCGTATCCGATAAACCTTGTGAATGATTGGAATTACAAGTTGCAATTGCCAGATAGCATAAGTCAACAAATTATTGATGTTAATGCTACATATCTTATTGATTACAATGGCGATGGACATCCAGATGCAGTTGAGGAATATGATTCCAAAGCGATGAAAGACACCACAACTGCTTATGCAAGAAAGCGTATGACGCATTTCTTTAACGTTCAAGTTCAGCTTTTCATTAAAGAAGATTCTACTATTCTGGATTCGATAAGGAGTGCGTTGATGGAATACTTGTCAAACGACGCGTGGATTGCTGAGCAGAATCGCATTTGGCAAGTCCAGAACGCAGCGACCATCAAACGAATTCAAAAAGAGATTGAAATTTTGGATAGCCTTCAGATGAAGGAGTATTTTGGAGAGAATAGCAGGTTCGGTATAGAACGTGATGGTTCTTTTCTTATGATTAGCGAAAAAGACAAACGTTTATTTCACGATGAGATATTGAAACTATTAGGTCGTGAGCAAAGTGCCGAGCGTTATTTCTATCCCGAGGCGTTCCGTGTTATTCAGGATTTCACAATCCCGACTACGCCGGTTAACACTACAATGTACAATGCTAAAAAATCGTTCAAATATATAATTCTATTGGCAACACTTGTGATTCTTATTCTTGACAGGCGCAAAGCGATTAAGGCATTTGCCGAAAAGGCGAAAGCCACTGAAGAAAGTAAATAATATATAGTATATACATATGACTCAAAATGGGGTTCTTCGTTATGAAGAGCCCTTTTTTATAAGTCAAAAGCTATACGGATACTCTATTTTTTCTAGGAACAGCGCTTGCGCTGGTGCCGATGTGCCGGCACGTCCGCGGTCTTTAGACTCGATGATGCTGCAGAAATCGTTGGTGGTGATTTTGCCATAACCCACTTCGAAAAGCGTTCCCACAATAGCTCGCACCATATTGCGCAGAAAGCGGTTGGCGGTGATAGTGAACACAAGAAAACCGTCAGTTTCTGCCCAAAATGCCTCATATACGGTGCAGTTGTTGGTCTTGACATCAGTGTTGAGTTTGCTGAAACTGGTGAAATCGGTGTATTCAAGCAGTTTGGCAGCAGCGGTGTTCATCTTTTCTATGTCAAGGTTTTTGACACGGTGAGAAAGCGTGTAGCGGAATACATCTTTCCGTGTGGTAACATAATATTTGTATGTGCGCCGTGTGGCGTCGAATCGGGCATGGGCGTCGGAGTGTATTTGTGCGATGCGCTGCACGTTAATGTCGAAAGGCAGAATGCAGTTCAGCTTGTATAGAAAATCGTTGTTGGTGTGTAGGTCTTCGATAGCAGAATCGAAATGAGCCACATAGTTGCGGGCGTGCACGCCGGTGTCGGTGCGGCCGGCGCCGGTAATCTCAGTTTCGGCTTTCAGCAGAACCGACAATGCTCGCTCAATGCGTTCCTGAATGGTATCCTGATTTGGTTGGCGCTGCCATCCGCAATAGTTTGTGCCGTTGTAGTCGAGAACTAAAAAATAGCGCATTTCATTTTGATAATCGGTAAACAGAAGTTTTTCAAATAAAAGACGGAACATTGCACAAACCGTCCGATTTGAGCAAAGTTCCGTTTCTGAAAAGCTATTCTTTTACAAATTTTATAATGCGGCTTTCATTGCCATTGGTTATTTGTATCAGATATATTCCTTGAGCCCAGTCGCTTACATCAATTTTCATTATGTCGGACGTCTGAGCCGATGCAAAGATGATTTGTCCTGATGCTCGGGCAACCATGATTTTGCATCCAGTGGTGAATGCACCATTGAAATCGATGTTGACAACATCGTTGGCCGGGTTAGGATATATAGCGATATCGTTAAGTACCAAATCGTTGATGCTTACCCCAGGATTTACATCAGTGGTGTCTTCATTGATTTTTATCACAACAACTGAGTCAAGAGCCTGGCAATGGTTGCTGTCGGTGATGGTGAGCTGGTACTTGCCGTCAACGTTAATCTCGATCGATTCGGTTGTCTCGTTTGTGTTCCACCTGTATGTGGCGCCTGCTAGCGGAGCCGGGGAGAGCACGTATGGGTATTTCTCGGTGCGAATGGTGTCGGCGTCGAATTTGAATTCAGGCAGAGCGTACACTTCAACCATATATTCAGACGAGTCTTTCGCCAATCCGTCAACATCCAATGCGAATTTCAATGAGTGAGAGCCAATTGCGTTGAGCGTCAATGAGTTGTCCATCTTATGGGTGTATGTTGCGTTTTTGCCAAAATCCCATGGCAACTGAATTGTATTGTAGATTGTTGTGTTGTCGATAGTGCATTTCACTCCAATTTTTTGACCAGCTTGAATTGTGGCGTCGCCGTTGTTCAGAATTTCGATGACGATGGAGTCATTAGTGATGCTTCCGCACTGCGATACCGGACTTTTCATTTCTGTGATTGTGATAGTTGTCGGAATAAAATGAACATTCACGGTGTCAGAGTTGGCACAGCCGTCGTAGTTAACAACACTGACCCAGTATTTCCCGTCGCTGGTGACATCGATGCTAGGTGTGGTATCGTTGGTATTCCAAAGATATGAGCTGTAGCCAGGAACGGCCGACAGTGTCACCGATTGCTCAAGCGAGTTGATATCGTCGCCAAGGTGTATGGTTGGCAGCTCAAATGTTGATACGGGAATTACAGCTGATGCGATGAATCCGGCAATATCGGCACTGATGCTGATCTGGTGTTTGCCGGCAGAGCTGAAATCGGCTTTTTGCTTGAACGCAACAAGTATTGAGTCGCCAGCCTTCAAAGTCTTGTCAAAGGTGAACACCTCGTCAACTTTTACAGAATCATTCTGATACGATATTTGAGTCTGGCTGCCGGATGCTATAATGTCGTTGCCGGTGTTTTTCAGGTAGAACGCTATTGTTGCGGTTCCGTCACCTTCGCAGTAGGTTGTGTCGAATGCGACGCCAGTTATGTCATACTGCGGCTTGATGAACAAAACATAGGTTGAGTCTTTTGCCTTGCATCCGTTTATGTCTGTTGCCAGCAGTTTGTAATCACCCGTTTTCACAACAGTCAGAGTCTGTCCGTCGTGGTGCTGCTCTGTGTACCAGTCGAATACTGTAAACAGATTGCCGGCATCAATGGTATAGATATTGTCGCGCGTTGATACAGTGTCTTCGAACGGAATCGGGTAGGTGCCGATACGGAATTCGGTCTCCTTGAAGTTGGCAGTGTCAGCTTCGCGCAGGTTGTTAACCGTCATACCCGATTTAATGACATAGTTGCCAGTGTCGGGGATGCTGATCCGTGTGTTGAAATCGAAGGTGTACGGCTTGTCTTTGTTTATTGGTGCGATCAAGGTGATGTCGTGATTTTCATTTTTCCCGTCGAAATCGAAGTTCGCTGTCATGTTTGTTCCGGCGGGAATCACGTCAAGACTCTTGACGGATATCTTTCCGTGAACGACGGCGTTTTCTATAGGCTCGCAGCTATTGCTGTTTCCTTTTTTTGCGTTAGTGAACGCGGAGAATTCAAGATCGTAGGTGAACACTGACATGGTGTCGGATGTAGTACAGTTGTATTCATTGAAAACTCTAACCGAATAACTTGTAGATGCCGCATTTGGCAGAGTGATAGCATCAACAGTGTCGCCTTTTAGTCCATTGCTCCAATAGTAATAGTATTGGTTTCCCGGAGCTTGCAGGGTGATCGTGTCAGGCTGCGTTGTGTAAATGTCGTCGCCCAGGCTGAACGTGTTCGGATGTGGGAACTGGCTGACGGTTATGGTTGCAGTGTCATTGTCGTTGAATCGGTCGAGGTTCCAATCGAGCCAGGCTCGGACAACATAAACGCCATCGTTATTGAAGTTGTTTTCGAACGGCATCGACAACTGAGTTGTAGCGCCCACTTTAAATTGCTCTTTCAACTTGAAAGTCACGGTTTCCTCAGCATTGTTGTTTATTTTGACTTTCACCGGCAGCTCAGTTCCATTCTTAATGGCTGACAAACCGTTGTTGCGGATGTCAATTGTAAGTACGTTTGACGAGGTAATGTCGCACGACGATGTAGGTGTGATGATCTCATCGAACTCCACATCAGTTGTGATGATTATCACCGTGTCAGACGCAACATCAATATTGCCGAGCTGGTCGTCGTAGATACTGATTTTCTGGTCATCAGCAAGGCAGCCATGCTCATTCATGGCGAACACATAGCATATGTTGTCGGAGGTAAGCACGTTGTAGGTCTGATCTTTATATTCATTCTTTTTGTTCCATTTAAACCATGAGAAATCCGTACTATCAACAACGGAGCCTGCATCAAGGGTTATTGTTTCAGGTTGCAGGGTGAAAATGGTGTCTTTGCCTAAATCGAGTCGAGGAACACCCCAGACATTTACATATTCGAAAATAGAGTTCGACGTATCGGCACGGTTGATGTCGTATGTTGGCGCAATCTTCACATTGACCGGGAATTGGCCCATTGCCGGCAAATCAGCCTTCGCTGTCAGCATATATTCTATGGTGTCGAAAGCAAAAACGCTGTCGCTTAGCACTATGGTATCACGCTGCGAAATGTTGTTCACACTGACTAGTGCTGGTATGCGGTAGCCGGCGCCATACTTGTTGTGGCTGTTGTTGACAAGTTTCACGGCTACATCCATTCCGAATTGTGGCTCACACTGGTCAATTGGTGAAACCAACTCGGCCAAGGCCCAATCGTCAGTAACAATCAACACACTATCTTTTACAGTGGCGCAACCGTGCTCATCAGTAACATTCACTTTGTATTCTTTTGTAACGCTGTCGGTTACCATGAATGTGTTTTTTACTGAATCATTATAATTCAGCCAACTGTAGGTGGCGCCATCAATGTAATCTGTCATCAAAACAATTGAATCCAGCTTCGGATTGGCGCTCATGATGATATCATCGCCAAGGTCGACTATCGGCAGCGGCCATACAGTGACATCAGCAACTGTATCGATGTTGTTTTTCGGATTAACATCAGCCCAAATAATTGCTTTGAAATAGATGCTTTGAAGACCGTCGTACTCAAATATCGGTTGCTTTTCAAACGTGTATTCAAACGAATCCTTTTCTTTAGCCCCCAAGTCTTTTGTGTAAATAATAGTTGTATCAATATATGTAACCGAATTGCTGTCGGCGTCAAGCATAATATAGCCAATGCTTATTCCAAAGTCATCATCTACAATGCCTTCTTGTGACGACTTGTTTTCAATATTGATTTTCACTTTTACGTCATTAAATTCACGCTCTCGACAGAAATCATGCCCGCCCTCAACTTCAAGACCGCTTAAGTATTCAATTCCGACATCGATACTTGAGTTGATGATTTTTATTGAATCCTTTTTAAAACATTCATGACCATCGGTAACTGACTTTACTTCAATATAATAGTAGTATTCGTCTTCGTCTTTTTCGAGTTCAGGATAATCATTCTTAAGTTTAAACGCTCTTAATCCGATCAGAGTATCTTTTTCCCATATTGTGGGTTCACCACTTTCAAAAGCCTCTTTGTTTGCAAACCACTTGTATCCTTCAAACTCAAAGCCATTAGTCTTCACACCGCCAATTAATGTGTCTTGTGTAGGATCAAGGGTTCCTATATCATCACCGAGGTCGTATTGCGGTTCACCAAGCACGTTGGCTACGGCTTGCAAAGTGTCATTATTCACGCCACTAAGCAAATAGCCGCCATTCCTGAACAACCGCATAGTGTCACCCGGGGCCTGAGTGTAGGCCGTCATTCTATAGGCCTTCTTATTCCACATATTCACCGTTTGGCTGAAAGTGTGATGAATGGTATCGCCAACAGCAAGTGTGTCGGTTACGAACAAGGTGTCGGTCAATGTCAGTTTATCGTTGATGCCAACACTTGCAATGAGGCTGTCGGTTGGAATTATGCCGCGCAGACCAAAGTTGGCGATTACCACCGTAATTGGCTGTTCTTTAAGCAACTCGCAAGCATCGACAGGGTCAACAATTTCGGCAATTCCTGCATCAATTGGCGATTCGTACATACTGAAATCATCAATTGCAAAGCCCTCACCTTTAAAGCCTGCAGGTCTTTTCCCTGATGCAAATACAAAGCGGAACTTGACAGAGTCTTGTCCGGCAATCTCGTCGGGCAGCAGTTGCTTGACTGTCTGCCATGAGAATTTTCCATTCCATCCCGATGTTTTCAGAGCCGCCACCGTTGCGGTGTTGTACCAGTTCCAATTGGGATGTGGAAGAGAGTTGGCGTATGCGGGCAAAATTTTCCACACTTCGCCGTTGTCAACTGAATAATAAACTGCCAATCCATCGCCGCTTGCCGAGTTGCCTCTCAATCGGAATTCGATTATTGGCCTCTGCATGGCTTTCATATTGAAGCAAGGCGTTTCGAGCCAAGAGGAATCGTATGCCGCATAAGCAGTATCCACAACTTTTGTGTACCAGCACGGCGTAGTTGAGTAACTTGGTTTGCCATACTGCCAGGTTCCGCTGCTGCGGTATTTCAGTATGTTGCTCACTTCAATCTCCGACAAGCGGGCGTAATGCCATGTGTCGCCCTTCCCGTACCAGTAATCGCTGATGCTGTCGAAATTCTGTGCGTACGGAACATCGCGATACGGCAGTGTCATTATGGTTTTTTGTGCATAATCGTTACGCTCATCCTCATCAACGATGTTGCCGTTAGCATCAGAGCCCAACGATACTTTCACTACAATATCATGCGCCCCGAACTTGCTCAAATCAGGTTTTGTTTTGAATGTGTACAGCAGCTCGGCGTTACGGGCAATGTTCTCTTTGACGGTATCCGTAATCCACTCTCCTCCGTCAATCTTATAACTTACGAGCAAATTGTCTTCAGCGCTGCTTTTTGCGTTTATATCGTTGTAACCCACATTCTTAATTCGGATTGTAATCGGATCTTCGGTACCAAGTCCGCAGCCAGTGTTGGGCGTTAGAATCTCGGTCAGAGCGGCATCTTTGTAAATGTAGGTGCCCACCAGCGCAACATCGTCGATGTTCCAGCCGCTGTAGGCCAGGCCGCTTCGGGTTGGACCAAGTGTGAAACGTATCTTTACATTCGGGTTGCGGTCGGCCACCTTGTTGAGGTTCAGATATTGGAACGACCAGTCTTTCTCCTGAATCGACGATGAACTTGCCCAGATGTTGTTCCAAGTCGCTCCGCCATCAAGGCTGATTCCGACGGCTGCGGTGTCGCTGTTGCTGACATTCAGCCAACGGTAGAACATCAAACTTATGTCTTTGTAATAGTAGCAGTTGACAGTTTTTGAGATAGCGTAATACTCGTTACTTCCAATATTCTTCTCGTAGTTTCCTTTCAGCTCACCAAGGCCAGTGATGTCAGTACCAATCATATACGCACCACTGTGAGCGTCGGCAGGGTTAGGGTTACCACCAGTTGTGCCGCCCAACTGACCATTAGGCTGTTTCGCTTCAGCACGTTCAAACTCTCCGCCAAATGTCCAGATAGTATCAGTATGAGCCTTTTCATCAAAATTATCAATGAAAAGTGACTCGGCTATAATTCGGCTTCCAATAGGATTTAATGGAGTTGTTCGTTGTCCGTTACCATCAATTTTTGGCTCAGGATATTTTGTTCCATTAATATCAATTGCAAAAGTATCTATTCTAAAGTCAACAATGTTGTTGCGGAAAAGGTGGGCTGTATCTTTTTTTATGTCGCAGGTTATCCAAAGGTAGCAACTTCCAGTAGGCAGATTTCTGTTGATGTTGCTGAACACAGCTTTACCGTTTACTATCGATGTCGTGTCCAACGGTGTGTTATTTGGATACAATGATGTGTCCATTGTGAAAAAATCAGTCTCGGTGTAATACAGTTTAACGCCATTTTCTTCTACAGCTGCGGCAGCTTGATTCATTGCGGTGGCTGTTAAAGAGTTAAGTTTAACGGCTCCATCGTTTCCACTTACCTTTATTCGCAAACGCATAATTGAGTTGTCGGTGGAATTTGTCGGAATCACGTTTGTCGATGGGTGAGTGGCCGCGATGCTCATCACTTTTCGCGGAATCACATCGGTCTCAATAACCGAGACATCATCAATACAGCATCCGTGACCAACGGTTTTGGTTATTCCCAAAAAGCCTATCTGAACATTTGCGTATTTACAAACCGTGTCGGGAAGCATCACCGAGTCACATTTCCACGGCTCGCTGTCATCGGTTGGCTGCGAGTATGGCGTGCCGAACGGAATCCACTCGCCGCCATCGATCCGGTAGTGAAGTGAGAATTCGAAATTGTCAACACCTGAATAATCATCAACACTTGCACGGTCTTGATATTGCGAATACCAAAAGACAAGCATCGGCTTTTTGGCGCCTTCCATGTTGAAATTCTTAAAATCAATTGCAGGACTGACAAGATACATTTTGTGATTGTGCAGAATTCCCTGATAATATAGGTATGCGTTCTTGTCACCACCGTGAGCTGTTTCTGGTTTACTAACATCACTACCTGTCGGTTTCGCTCCGCCGCTGTTCAGTCTCCATCTAAGGGACTGTGGCTTTGGGCTGTCCTCCTGCTTATATTCTCCTGTCCACCCATTAGGAAGTGAAGTTAATTTCGACTCGAAATCTTCATATAAAATGATGTTGGCATCATCAGTTTGCCCAAAAACGCCCAATGCGCAGGATAAAAATGCGGCAGTAAATAATTTTTTCATAGCTATATTTAATTATTGATTACACAAAAACACATTGCGAACGGGATTGTCCATCATCGCAATAACACTGATTGCAAAGATAGCCAATATATTATAGTTGTGTACCCGGTTGAATAAATTCAACGGATATATGAATTGCGTTTGTCAAAGATATTATGCTATATGCTTCATGAAACCGACAATCAAACCGAAGGTCCGAACCTTTTTCCCTTCAGACCTAAATTACTGACGCACGCGGTGCGTCCCTACCAATACCGTTGTCTGTAGTCCGTTGTCTGTAGTCTGAAGCCCCCGCTAGAACTCCGGACACGGAATTGCTTTGAATCTGTGCTTGCGCTCGATCTCGAATTTGTAGGAGAGCGATATCTCGTGTGCGCCGCCAGTCGATGTCACAAGGCGCGATATTGTAAAGTCGTAGCTATAGCCGATGTTCAGATCCTGATAGTTGTAGCCAATCAGCACCGCAATGGCGTCGCGGCGGCTGTAATCTTTAATCAGCGGCAGGTCGCGGTACCACACGCCCAGCACAATTGGGGCGTAGCTCCAGTAAAGTCCCAGGTCAACCTGATCGGTCTTGCCCTGGTGGCGGTAACTTCCGGCTATGGTTACGGTTTGCCGCTTGGTACTGATCAGGCGCTCGAGCTTAAAAAGCTTCAAACCGCCGAACAGCGTGAATTTAACCGGGTATTTGTAGTTGAAGTCGGTTATCGACACATTGGGCCGCATCAGGTGGTCGGCGGTGATGCCAACCCAGCTGTTACGCATCGATAGTAGCAACGACGCGCTGCCGTCGAAGGAGTAGCGTTTGAAAATTTCTTCGGGTAGGATGGGTTGGATGTCGGAATCGGAGTAGAGCTGGCTGACGAAAACCAGTTTCTCGCGGTCGAGTGTGCGCTGGCCGTAGTAGAAGCCGAGTCCGGGGCGCAAGTATGTACGGCGGTTGATGCGCACGTTGTAAGCGTAGAGCAGGCCGACGTAAGTGTTGCTGTAGTTGGCCGAGCCCGCCACATCGCGCAAGGCGATGATTCCCAATCCGCTGTTTATCTTATCAAGGTTGGCGTCGGCCGCCACATTTATGGTTGTCAGCAGACCGGGCATCTTTGGCCATTGGTCGCGGTAGACGGCGCTGACACGGTATCCGGATATGGCGCCTGCAAACGACGGCGCCTGATAGAGCGGGTTGGAGTAGAATTGCGTGAACTGCGGGTCTTGTGCCTGGCTCTTGAATCCGGCTATTGTAAATAATATCAATATTATAATTCCTATTTTTCTCATCTTCTTACCTGCGGATTAGGGTTACGTCTCCGGCTAATTTAAATGGTACGTTATTTTCAAATTTTCCTTTTGCTTTCCAGAAATATACGTCTTGGCCAAGCTCGGTGCCGTTGTTGGCGTATCGGCCGTTCCAGCCCACATTCACGTCGGTAGAGTGGAACAGTTGCTCACCCCAGCGGTTGAATATCCACAAATCGTATTCCTTCACACCATGCCAGATGGGGTGGAACACGTTGTCCACGTCGTCGGGGGTGGGGTAGGTTCCGTCGAGCGGGCTTTCGGCCGACGGAATGAATGCGTTCGGGTATTTGATGAATCCGGCGCCGCTCACCTCAACCTCTTCGTATTTTATTATCGAATCAACGCACATGGCTTCGCTGAACGCGATGAGCTTCACATCGTAGAAGCCTTCTTTGGTGTATTGATGGTAAGGGTTGAGCTGAGTTGAGTACTCGCCATCGCCAAAGTCCCAGATGTAGGTGTGTCCGTTGCGTGTCGAGTTAAAGAACTGCACAGGCTGGTCGGGCAGCATTACGTATTTGGGCGATGTGGTGAAGTCGGGCTCCGGCAGCGAGTGAACGGTTATGATCTCATAGTCGTAATGCGATCCGCCGTCGCCTTCAGCCGTCAGTTTTACGTTGTAGATGCCCGGTTCGGTGAATTCGTGCTCAGGCTCCGGATCGGTTGATGTGGTGCCGTCCTCAAAGTTCCATTCAAATGTGTTGCAATACTCCTGGTCAATCT
The DNA here is from genome assembly GCA_946186925.1 of uncultured Bacteroidota bacterium. Taxonomy (GTDB): domain Bacteria; phylum Bacteroidota; class Bacteroidia; order Bacteroidales; family SZUA-534; genus RUG13583. Next base: position 23,155 of record CAMHPA010000036.1, read on the forward strand.
TGAATTGGACAGTGAACGGCACGCAACCTGACGGACTGTTGTTCAAAATCTCGATTCGTGGATACGGCGGCAGAATCTCGACATCGTGCGTAACCTTGTTGCGGCAGTGTTCGGTCTGAACGTTCAGCGTCACCTTGAAAAGGTTCTTGTCTTTGTTTGGCGCCCATGTGCCGTATTTGTGCATGAATTCATTCTTGTCTTTGGTTTTCAAACTTTTGCCATCGCCAAAGTTCCATTCATATTCCCATGGACCGTCTTGTGTGTAGTTTACAAAATAGACTGTGTCATCGGGGTAGCGCTGCGACGGTGCGTCTGCCACAAAGTCGACATTCGGGTTGATATAAACCGTAACATCCTTTTTAATGGTATCGGTGCACTGGTATTTCGATGAGCCGACGTAGGTGATAGTCAGCACCTGATCATTGTCGGTGGTGTTGAAATAGGTGTATGTCGGCGCGTCGGCAACAGAGGTGCTGCCATCGCCAAAATTCCATAAGTGGTTGACTACTGATTTTGACGATTTGTTCTTGATGTTGATGGTGTGCGGACTGCACCCTGTAGGCTCGAACGAAAAATCAACTTTTACATTCGGGAAGGTGATCATCGGGTTCACCATGGTGTCGAGACAGCCGTATTCTGATTTGGTCACCAACCCGACATTGAATGTTATCGGAGCATCGGTGTCGTTCAGATATTCAATGCTTTGATTGCTGGATGACGAGTCTGTCCGGTGTGTGCCATTGCCAAAATCCCAGTCGAAAGTCAGTCCTTTGCCTATTGATGAGTTCTTGAACTCGGCCACAAACGGCGGGCAGGCGCGGTCGATCAGCGGAATGAATCTTGCCAGCGGCTTGGCGTAAACCACAATTTTTTTGGTGATTGAGTCGGTGCAGTTGTATTCGGTTGTGGTTTTTAGCGTTGCTGTGAATTCCCGGTTGTTCTCATAGTCGTAGTTGTGGAATGTCTTGCTGAACGGTGGCTGGTCAACAATAGTTGAGCCGTCGCTGAATGTCCAGAAATACTGCGATTTATTGTCAACAACCGATTTGTCTTCGAATGTGACAGTCAGCGGTTCGCAACCGGCAAAGTTGCCGTCGAAATCGGGTATGGAGCGCGGATATACGGCAATGGTCTGAGCCGTGTCATCCTGGCATCCGTGATCGTTGGCAACCACAAGTTTAATGGTGTAGCTCTTGTTCTCGAGCGGGTATGATTTGTCGGGGTTTGTGTAAGTCCGGCTGCGGGGCTGACGGGCTGTTGAGGTCTCGCCGTCGCCGAAATCCCAGCGCCAGGTTCCGTTGTTGGTCAGCCGCGACGAGTCGGTGATGGTAACATCAAACGGTGTGCAGCCGCCCAGCACTGTTGCGGCCGCGCCGTTGGCGCTATTGTCTTTTTCATTGATGCCGAATTTTGCCAGCACATATGAATATACCGTTACAGTTGAGTCAGCGGTTTTTTCGCAGCCGGTGGCTGTTTGGGTGGCCTTCAGCACCACTTTGTATGTCTGGTCGGTCAGCGCATAATGTTTGAACAGGTGCTCAGGGTTCATTTCGGCCGATGACTGGCTGTCGCCGAAATCCCACAGGTAATCGGCCAGGCCGGTAGTCTGGTTTGTGAATTTCACTGGCAGAGGGTTGCAACCTTCGGTAATATCCTGTGTGAATGCGGGTTTCAATTGCGGATAAACCTCAATTGGTTTTGTCTTGTTGTCAGAACAACCCGTCACTGTGTCGGTCGATACCAACTTTATGTTGTATTGTTTTACCGCATTCAAATCAGTGTTGTCAAACACAAAGTCAAATTCGTTCTTGTCGGTTTTGGTGGCTTTGTTTCCGCCGAATCCGAAATCCCATTCAAACTTGTTTCCGTTGAGTGCAGCTGCCGGATAGCTGAACGTTACAGGGTAGGGGGTGCAGCTGGCGTCTTTAACGTATGTGAAGTCGGCCACCACGTGCGGATAGGCCTTTACCGTTTTCGTTGCTGTCGATTGGCAACCGTTGATGTCAGTTGCAGTCAGTTTGATATTGTAAGTGTGTGTGGCAGCCTCAATGTTGTCGAAGGTGTGTGTGTGTGTGGCTGTTGCCACTGCCGACTGCAGGTTGTCGTGGTCATATTCCCATTTGTAGGTCAGCTGGTAGCCTTCCGATTGGTTTGTGAATGTTGTTGTCAGCGGCGAGCAGCCCTCATCGTTCTCGGTCTTGAAGTCGGCAATAACCTTCGGATAAACCTTTATTGTTTTTGTTGCCACATCGCGGCAGACAGAATGGTTCGCGTCAACAACCAACAAACCTATTTCGTAGGTCGATATATCGTTGCCGTCGGCGTTGTTGTGGGCATATTTATGATTGAAATCATCTTTCGTTGTTTTCTCCTCATCGGCAGTACCATCACCGAAAGACCATACAAATTTGCTGCCGTTCAGTGAGTTGTTAATCAGTTTCACATCCATTGGCGAGCATTCGCTTGATTTCTCAAAACTGAAAGCCGCTTTTATTTCCGGGAAAACCGTCACCGTATCAGTGGTCTCGGCCTTACATCCAATGCTGTTGGTGGCAGTCAGACGGACGGTGTAGGCCACATCACTGCCTGTTTTGTTGTCGAAGGTGTGTGCGATTTTATCAATGCCGGTCTCGTCGCTGATTCCGTCGCCAAAGTCAATTTTGAATGTATTGGCGCCGGTGGTGGCCGAGCGGTCGACTGTCACATCAAGCGGACCGCAGCCTTCGGTAAGTGAGACGGCCAGTTTGGGCGTCACAACCGGATATGCGGTGTAGCTTTTGCTTGTGGTGCTCGAGCATTCGCCGTTCTTGGCTGTTAGAGTAACCTTTTTTGTCACAATTGATGCGGTAGCGTTGTTAACAATGTACGCCACATCGTCGAGTGTGTTTGTGTGTGCGGTATCTGTGCCGTCGTCAAAGCTGAACTCATATTTGTTGGCGCCCACCGATCTGTTCTTTATGGCAATGGTGTCAGGGGCGCAGATATTGTAGCTTTCGCTGCTGAAAGCGGCTCTCACCGGCGGATAAACATCAACAGTAGTTGTTGCCGTGTCGGCGCAGCCGTTGGCCATGGCAATAAGTGTGGCGGTGAAACGCTGCGGATCGGTTCCTGTCGACCCGGTATTATTGCCATAAATATGTGTGACTGAGCTATTGTCGGAGGTCCTTGTTGTAGTCCCGTCGCCAAAGGCCCATATGTAGTCTGCCGGCGATGTTGTCACACCAACAAACTTGGTGCTGTTTGTGAATTTAATCGCAGAGCTGTCGCACACAGGTTCGGTCTTGTCCGGCTCAATCGATGCCTTGATCTCAGGGTAAACAGTTATTGTCCGGCTGTATGACATCTGGCAGTCGTATCCCATGTTGGGGTCTTTGTATTTGTCGGTCAGCGTGATTGTAATCTCTTTCTTGCTACCCGTCTGGTTGACAAATTTTATTATAGTAGAGCCCAAGCCACTGAGCGAGCCTTCCACCAATTCGTATGTCACGCCTTGTGGGCAGGTGATTTTCATCGGATCCTCGCTTTTGTAGGCGTGGCCCGGAGTGTTGTTTTCCACTTTGACGATGAGCGGTGAGCAACCCTCCACTTTGTCGAGTGTGAAATGCGGATTCAAATACGGCATCACCGTTACAGTTCCGTTGCTTGCCGTGTCACGGCAGCCATATTTGCTCTCGCCAATAAGTTTTGTCTCATACTCCTGCACAGTGGCCGATGTGTGGTAATAGAGGTGGTCGAACAACTGTTTGTGGGAATTGTCGGTGGATCCGTCACCAAAAATCCAGCGGAAGTTGGTTTCCGACGACAAGTCCGACGATTTGTTCTCAAACGTCACTTCCGACGAGTCGCACACATAAATCGGCAGAACCGAGTAGTCCACAGTGAATTCAGGATAAACTGTAACTGAATCTTTCGGCGACAGACTCTCGCACGTCGAGTTGTCTTTGTTTGTCCGCACTGCTTTCAACTGCAATGTATGCCGCATTGGAGTTGTGCCGTTGTTGGTATATTTAAGAGTAAACGGGCCATTGTCCTTGACCGTCCCCGATTCCGGACTACCGACCGTCCATGTGTAGGTTATTCGGCTTGGGTCGCCGATGGTCGTATTCTCGATGATTGAGAGTAAAGGTGAGCATCCGCTTGTCTGGTTGATTATGTATTGCGATTCAACCTTGCCAAAAACAGTTATTAATACCGAATCCTCGCTGTCGCAACTGCCGTTTAGCTCATCAATAACATTGATTTTAGCCCAATATGTGGTGTCTTTAATACTTGGGTTTTTGTATATGTGTTTGAATTTTGTGGTTGTCGACGGATAGTCAATCCATCCGCTTCCGTCACCAAAATTGACACGCAGTTTTGTATAAGGTCCCGTCGATTTGTTTTCAAACTCCACATCTAAAGGCGTACATCCTTTTACCGGGTCGGCACTGATTATGGCTGTGATGACCGGATTTACGCATATGCTCTTTGGCGCCGATTTGTCGGGGCAGTTCGAACCCAACGATGCCTCAAGCGTTAGTTTATATGTATGTTTTGCATTCGACAAGTTTTTGAAAGTTATGGTATCGTTGAGTGTGGATATCACTGTATCATGGATTATGTTATTGTTGAGGTTGTATGTGGTGTCATATGCAACCGCAAGATTTTTAGCTGTTGATTTATATGGCGTTTTCAAACCACCGCCAGTCAGAGTCCACGTATAATCGAACATCTTACCATTCTCGTTCGTCGTGTTAGTAACAAGTATTTGCGCAGGACTGCAATCGGTAAGCGATTCAACAGTGAAATCAGATTTCGCACGCGGATACCCCAATGCCCAGACATCGATAGTGGTATCGACATTTGTACCCATATAGCATCGACGCTGAATTGTAACCTGATATTGGTTAAATCCTTCAAATGGAATCACTTTGGGTTTGTCTGAAGCCATTTGAACCGCTTGAGGTGCAATAAATGTCTTGTTTTTGCTACTCTCAATCACATTTCCTGTAGCCGCGTCTTTTTCAATAAACTTCCACGCATAACTCAATCCGCCACGGGCAACCAAGGTAACTGTATCGCCATCGCAGAATTTACTATATTCTGACTCAATATCATTAAGCGCATCGTTTATGACGGCACTACCCGTATTGTCATCAAAATTAGAGAAATAGCCATATTGACAACTACCACTATAATCACCATTAATAACAGCCAAATGGAATATTCCTGTTGTGTTTCTGACTCTAACAACATCACCCGCAGTTATTGCAGGTATTTTTTCTTCACCAACCTTAGTAAATACTTCTCTACCATTTTGAATAGAAATACTAACTACGTCAACTTTGTCAGAATGCGCTGACGAAAATTTCATTTCTTTGCGTTTAAGATACCACCATCCTGTACCAGGTATTTCCTTAAACCAAGATTTTGGCAAACGATAATTTTTTCCTTTATAAATCACTATGAAATCTTCAATATGTGCCTCTTTACACATAATGTTGAGCAAAAAATCAAAAGCTGATGTTGTCGAACGACACACAGAGACATCTTCCGAACCTGTACATCCATTAATAGTCGGCAAAATAGCTCCTCCTAATTCCGCACCATTACTACCCGATATGTGCCATACAATAATTGGTTTGTCGGATTTAATATAAACAGCATCATAATTCTTATCGTTACTGCTTTTTGTGATATTGTGTTTATTTAATAACAATTTTCCCCAACCACCAACGCCGTTTATCGTTTTACTTTCAATAACATCGCCTGCATCCGTTTTAAATTCAACCGTAGTAGCACCTTCTTCGGTAGACATAAAATAGACGTTTTCATGCATTCTATTTGTTTTATTGTTGTCTTCTATATATTTATCTCCCAACTGCCCTCGCATTACAATGTATTCCGTGCCAGCCAAACTAACAGGTACTAACTGGTCACCTGCAGCATCCCAACTTGTACCTTTACCACCACCTGATTCATTCACATATTTTGCCAACAGTGAATCATCTTTCCACTGAACAGCAATTTTGCCTGTGGACGTTACTACAATACCTCCGCCTGACTTCGCATTTTTATCTCGGCTTGCCGCCTTAAGATTGAGCGTTTGGCCACGTTGCATTGGAAATGTTCGCGTAGGATTGTCAGTTCCCCAGTTTTCTATTTGCAATGTGATGTTTCCTTGGTCGTCGGTAGGCAACGTTACTGTAACATCGCCGTCTTCTACCGCCACAATATCAACCGCATACCATGCACCAGGTCTACCATTTGCACAACTAACATTCATATGCGAAGCACCACTATGGAATTCGTCACAGTTGCCAATATCCTCAAATGGCACAATAAACATATCTTCTTCAGGTTCAATCTT
>CAMHPA010000037.1 GCA_946186925.1 uncultured Bacteroidota bacterium
TCTGCATTTTAAAGGTTTAGGGGGGTAGAAGTTTAGAAACCTTAATAACAACATCTTAACTCTCAACCCATCAACTTTCTTAAACGTTTTCTTCATCTATATCGTGTATGTGCGTTTTATAAGCACTCCATTCTTATCGTATTCAACAAACTCGAAAGACTTTGCGTCTTTTTCTTCACAAGGTTTTCCTTCGTCGTCTCGAAAGTACGCAATTGAATAAGCCCCGCCGTTGGGTGTGGGTTTATCAATTCTTCTATATGTTTTCTTTTCGGTTGCCATTACCTTCTCAACTTCTTAACTCTCAACCTCTCAACTCTTAACCTTCTACTCTTTCAAAAATTCAATAATCGTACTCACCTGGTCGCCAAGATTTTCAACAACAAATATAGCATCATCATTGCAAATCACATTCAAAATCAGTTCATCGGACAATTTTGCGGGCTTTTTGAACTCGACACGCATATTGCGCGGCTCAAAACCGTCGGGCAAAAGTTCGAGAGCCAACCTGACGTAATTGGCGTTATTCATATGATTATTGTAGTCGATATCGTTTCGGACAACCTTATAAGACGTTGAATATTCGGCATTTATCTTTGGCAGAACGATGCGGCGGTCGCGATAGTCCATATCGAGTTTGGGCTCGCGGTGAAAATTGGCCACAAGTTCGTCGCTGATTTTGTTGAGTTTGCCCGAATCGAGTTTTACAAACGCGCCCATACTCCAACTCTTGTAACACGGCTGACCTTCAGCATCATAGATAAAAGTATTGCGGAAACCGAACATCGGGCTCACATCGAAAACCGAAGTTGTAACTGTCAGATTCTCTTTGTATTGCGGCACGCGCACCACTTCAACCTGACGCGACGCCAACAACTGCGCCATTCCATTTTCGGTAAAAAAACGGTCGTATTCGGGCTCCGACGTCTTCCAAAGTTCCGAGCAGTCCTGCATCATCTGCAAAGCCGAAAACAGTTTTAAACGCCCGTCGGCATCGCACATCGAAACGGTTACTTTGTAATTGAGACTGAACATATCTGTTTGTTGGTGAACTGTTTATAAGTTTAAAAGTTTAACGGGTTTAAATGCTTCGCTGTTTAACGTTTTTTTGACTTAAGACTTCGGACAACAGACTTCAGTCAGTGGTCGTAATTCGTAATTCAAAATTCGTAATTAATTAACACCTAACACCCAATATCATATATCATTTTTTCAAATTCCTTGCCTACGCCTTATTTACAACACTTTCCAAATCATCGAAAAACTCGGGATACGATTTGCCGACGCACTCTGTGCCTTCGATTGCTACCGACGACGAAGCCGTCAAAGCGCAGAGTGCCAGCGACATAGCCATTCGGTGGTCGTTGCAGGCCGAAGCCGCGCCGCCACTAATCGGGCCGCCACTGACAATCATCTTATCGCCCTCAAAATCAATGCTAATGCCGAGTTTTCCAAGTTCGCGCCTGATTGCCTCGGCGCGGTTGCTCTCCTTGTGGGTGAGACGGTGAACGCCCGCAATGGCCGACGTGCCCTTGCAATTGGCCGCCAAAGCCGCCAGAACAGGGAACAAATCGGGGCAGTTTGTGGCATCGAAATTGAATGGTTGCAGATTGTCGTTTTTATTGACAATCAGGCAATTATCGGCATCAAAAGCGAATTTTGTGCCTGTGAGCCGCAACACGTCAATAATGGCGCGGTCGGCTTGAGCCGATTGCGGATTCAAACCATTGATTTTCAGCGTTCCAGCAATGGCCGCGGCAACAATAAACGCCGCCGCCCCACTCCAATCGCCCTCAACGCGGTATTTTGTATTGGCGTACTGTTGCCCGCCTTTTATGGTAAACTGCTCATAATCTGCATTTTCCACCACAACACCAAAATCGCGCATAATCTGCAGCGTCATATCAATGTAGGGGCGGCTCGTCAAATTATTGACTGTCAGCACGGTATCGTTCTTTAGTGTGGGCAGCGCAATCAGCAAACCCGTCAAGAACTGCGAACTGACCGAGCCGTCGACTGTGGCTTTTCCGCCTTGCATCGGGCCTTTGACCGCGATTGGCAAAAGTCCGCTATTTGTTTGAACATCAACGCCTAACTGACGCAGAGTGTCCTCCATAAAACCAACAGGCCGCTGCGTGAGCGAGCCTTCGCCCGTCAGTTCGACGCGGCTGCCCAAAAGCGACGCAACGGGCGTAAACATCCGCAGCGCCAAGCCCGACTCACCGCAATGCAAATGGCTGCCAGCCAATCCGTTAGCAGGCGGAACAATCCGCAACTCATCGGCCGTTTGCTCAACGGCGCATCCAAGATTGCGGGCAACACCAATAGCCGCGCGGCAGTCGTTGCAATCCGATAAATTGCTGATAATGGTAGGGTTATGCGACAAAACGGCAAGCGCAATCGCCCTCTGCATATAACTTTTCGACGGCGGCGCCGTAACCGTTCCAGAAACACTCGTTGGCTTTATTGTCAGGTTCATTTTTCAGTAAGCAATTGTTTCATTTTTAGCATTATAGCCTCGTCGATTTGGCCAGGCGCGGTTGCTCCGCCATCGGCAGTGGCGACAAACGTGAAGGGCGCGCCCATTGTGATTGCCGCAACGCGAGTCAAAGCGCCAACGCGCCCCATTCCGATTGCAAGTATCTGATAATCGGCATTATACAGATTAAGCAGATTCATAACATCGGTTTTTGAGTGGCACATACAGGCCAACTTCACCACATCGGCGCCCATTGAGTGCGCAAGGTCGGCAATCTGCTGAAGTTCAAGAAATTGCGGTGTCTCGTCGTAGTTATGGTACGACACAATCACCTTGCAGTTGTGCTTGCGGGCAATGCCGATAATGTTGCGGCGATAGTCGTCGTCGGCCTCAACCTCAACATCAACCCAAGCGGCGCCACCCTCAATAGCGGCCTGCAAATAGGCTGTCTGCTCGGCTTGCGACAGTCCGACGGGACGGCACGTGGCAAGCATATTCTTGTGAGTTCCAAACAGTTGGCGAGTCTCATCGATTGTCAGGCCCGATTCCTCAAGGCGGATTTCGACCATCTCGGCCCCCTGAACCAGGCGGCTAACGGCATCGTAGCCTTTTATCGCCACCGAGCGGCATAATGCTGTCATAACTCTATCTGTTTCAATTCGTTAATATCAATTTTCTCAATCACCACATCGCCAATGCCGCGCATCAGCACAAAGTTGATTTGCGAGCCTTCGCGCTTCTTGTCGAGTTCCAAAGCGCTGTAAATGGCTTGTTTATCGCCAGTTATGACGGTTGGCAGGTTGAGCCGCTTGAGCAGCGCCACAATGCGGTCGGCATCGGCCTCGGTGAGCAGTCCGCGCTTGACCGAGAGCCGCGCAGCCACCACCAGTCCAAGGCTGACGGCGAATCCGTGGCTCACCTGAAGCACCTTTTCGGCAGCGTGGCCATAGGTGTGGCCAAGATTGAGTTTGCGACGCTCGCCACTCTCCTTCTCGTCGCGGTTCACAACGCCCGACTTAATGTTGACCGAATTATCGACCAGCGTCTCAATCACATCCATATCGAGATTCAAAGCCTTTTCGGCGTTTTCTTCCAGATACTCAAACATTTGACGGTCGGCAATGAGCGTGTGCTTCACAATTTCGGCAAAGCCGCTGTCGAGTTGGTCGGCGGGCAGAGTGGTGAGCATCTGCGGGTCGCAAATAACGAATTTCGGCTGATTGAACGTGCCAACCATATTCTTGAATCCCAAATAGTTAACACCGTTCTTTCCACCCACACTTGCATCGACCTGCGAGAGCAGCGTGCCCGACACAAAGCCGAACCCGATTCCGCGTTGGTAAATAGACGCCACAAAGCCCGCGACATCAGTCACAATGCCGCCTCCGACCGCCAGAACAAAACCTTTGCGGTCGATTTTTAACTCAAGCATCCGCCCTATCGCCACCGAAACCGTGTCGAGCGTCTTCGATTTCTCGCCCAAACCAATCTCAATTATCGGATAATCAGCAAAATACTTGCCGTAAATGGCGTTCACGTTGGGGTCGGTAATCACCACAACCTGCTGCGTTGGCAGATACTTGCGAAAGTTCTTAAAACTCTCGCCCACAAGTATTTGCGAGTCGCCTTGCGCTCCGTGGATTGTTGTTGTTTTCAATGTTTAAAAGTTTAAAAGTTTAGCGCTTCGCTGTTGAGAATGTTGAGTAAAGATAGTTTAAAGTTGAACAGGTTTAAAGTTCAGCGCTTCGCTGTTGAGAATATTGAGTTTTTCGTTTTTTCTCAACCTTCTCAACCTTTACTCTTTACTCACAACACTTTACACTCTCAATCCCCATTCATAATCACCGTCTGCTTGTTGATTGACTCTTGGTGAATGGCCTTGAAAACGGTGGAAATGAACTCCTCGCTCAAGTTGTGTTTGGCGCCCTTCTCAACAATGCGACTAATGATTTCGTCCCAACGCGACGGTTGTAAAATGGTGATATTGTGCTCTTTCTTGTATTGGCCAATGGCTTCGGCAACCTTCATACGCTCGCCCAGAGTCTTGAGCAAATCCTCGTCGAACTTGTCGATTTTCAGACGAAGGTCGTCCAGAGTCTCTTTCTGCGCTTGGTCGAGTTCAACGTTACGCAAAACCAACGATTTCAGCAATTTACCCAAATCTTCGGGTGTCAGTTGCTGCTTGGCGTCGCTCCAGGCCTCCTTCGGGTTGCAGTGGCTCTCGATAATCAGGCCGTCGTAGTTCAGGTCGAGCGCTTTCTGCGACACTTCCTGAAGCAGTTCGGTGCAGCCCGAAATGTGCGACGGGTCGCAAATCATTGGCAGGCCAGGCATACGGCGACGGAACTCAATGGCCATTTGCCACTGCGGAACGTTGCGGAAACGCGTCTTCTCAAACGACGAGAAACCGCGGTGAATGACTCCCACGCGCTTGATTCCAGCGCCCATAATGCGCTCAACGGCGCCCACCCACAACTCAACGTCGGGGTTCACGGGATTCTTGATAAGCACAGGAACGTCAACGCCTTGCAGAGCGTCGGCAATCTCCTGCATTGCAAACGGGTTGGCCGACGTGCGGGCACCAATCCAGAGAATATCAACTCCTGCGCGCAACGCCTCGTAAACGTGCTTGAAATTGGCAACCTCGGTCGAAGTGAGCAGACCAGTCTCGGCCTTCACGCGTTTCAGCCAGGTAAGTCCCTCAGAGCCAACGCCTTCGAACGAATTCGGACGGGTGCGCGGTTTCCAGATTCCAGCACGGAAAATCTCAATGCCCTGCTCTTTCAGGCCGCGGGCGGTTGTCAGCACTTGCTCTTCAGTCTCGGCGCTGCAAGGTCCTGCAATCACCACAGGACGCTTTGTGTTCTTTATAATTCCCCACGATTCAAACGGGGTTTCAGTTGTGTTCATTTTTTCAGTTTTAAGTTATAAGTTATTAAGTTTTAAGTTTTTAGATATGTATCAAGCATTAGTCGCCGTCTGTAGTCTGATGTCCGTTGTCTGTAGTCCGAATCAATTACTTGTGCCTTATGCCTTATACCTTGTGCCTTTTCTACTTCAGCACTCTGCGAATCCTGTTGGCCTCGTCAATCATATTGTAGACGGCCTCGTTATTGTCGTCCTCAAGATTCTTCTTAAACTCCTGAAGATATTTAATATAGGTGTCGAGCACGATGAGCACGTTGTCCTTGTTCTGCTCAAAGATTGGCTGCCACATAGCCGCCGAACTCTTTGCCAGACGCACCGTCGAGTCGAAACCGCCCGACGCAAGGTCGAAAATGTGCTTTTCGTTCTTCTCCTTGTCCAAAACGGTGAGCGCCAGCGCAAACGAACTGATGTGCGAGATGGCCGACACGTAAGCCGTGTGCACGTCGTGGTTGGCGCTGTTCATAAAGATGATGCGCATATACATTGCCTCGTACATTCGGCGCACCAGGTTCACAGCCTTGATGTCGCTGTCCTCGGTGTCGCACAGAATGGCCACCTTGCCAGCGAACATTCCAGCCTTGGCTGCCCACGGGCCCGAATACTCCGTTCCTGCCATTGGGTGCGAAGCCACATAACGCTGACGTTTAGGATGATACTTCACCCAATCGCACAACTTGCCTTTGACCGAACACATATCGGCCACCACCTGATTGTCGTTCACAAGGTCGAGAACCTTCGGAAGCACCTTCAGCGCCGCATTCACGGGCACGGCCACCAGAATCAGGTCGGCGCGCTTCACACCGTCCTCCAACTCACAAATCTCGTCAACAAGCCCGATGTGCTCCGCTCCTGCGGCGTTTGTCGGGTTGCTGTCAACACCGATGATTGAATCAGCAAACTTCTGCTGACGAATGTCGATTGCGGTTGAACCGCCAATCAAACCCAAACCAATGATTGTTACTATCATAATTATTTGATTTATTGATTTTTATTTATTTTTGATTTCTGATTTTCGATTTTTGATTTTCAATTGAACACAGATTTTATTGTTTCTAACCGATTTTATCAGATTCAATCAGAATAAGTTTTCGGTTAAAATCGGATTGAATCGGTTAACGATTTTCTCACCATTCTGCCTTCATTGTTATTTGTTAATTGTTAATTATTAATTGATAACCACTTATGTTTTTATAACTTCTAATTCCTAACTCCTATCTCCTATCTCCTATCTCCTAACTCCTAACTCCTAATTATTAACCGACGCCCCTTTGTACTCGCCCAAAACCGACAAGTTCGACACAAGATTGAGCACACGGCTCGTGGCGCGGTCGAAATTGCTGCGGTCGCTCCACTGCAAATCAACGTAGAACGCGTATTGGAACGGACTTCCCAGAATCGGCAGCGACTGAATTTTCGTCAGGTTGATGTTGTTGTTCTTGAACTCCGCCAGCACGTCAACCAGCGAGCCAGGCTGATGCGTCAGTTCGAAGCAGATTGACGCCTTGTCGTTCTCAGGCGAATCGACCGCCGTGCGGCTGATGGCCAGAAAGCGCGTGTAGTTCTTCTTGTGAGTCTGAATCTGCGCTGCAAGTATCTGAAGGCCATAGAGTTCGGCCGCATACTCGCTTGCAATGGCCGCCGTGTGGGCGAGTTTCTCCTCGGCCACCTTCTGCGCCGCCGACGCCGTATCCGACCAGTTTATCATTTTGATATTCGGATAGTTATCGAAAAAATCCTTGCTTTGCTGAATAGCGATTGGGTGCGAGTAAACCTCCGTGATGTCCTCAATCCGCGTACCAGGCAGAGCCATAAGGTTTTGCGTGATGTGAAGGTTGAGTTCGCCAATCACCTTGAGTTTCGAGCGCTTGAGCAGCAGGTAGTTCTCCAGAATGCTGCCCGCAATGGTGTTCTCGATGGCCACAATGCCGTAATCGGCCGTGCAGTCCTCAACAGCGCGGAACAAATCGCGGAATTGGTCACAGTTGACCGTCTCAATATCAGCACCGAAATACTGCCTTGCGGCTATTTCGTGAAAGGCTCCGTTCACTCCTTGAATTGCGATTTTCATATTCATTTTCAAAAAAAAAGCCCCGCAAAACGCGGGGCCTGTATTCATAATCAATTACACGAACATTACCCCGCCTCAATTACTGAAGTAGTAAAAGAAATAATAAGCGAAGTATGAAGGTGTGTTCAACATTGTTTTCTGTTTTTAACGCCGCAAAAGTAATAGGAATTTGCAACGCTGTACGTTTGGTGCGAATTTTTTTCGGAGAAATTTTGCGGGATACGTATGGCACGTAAGAGGTTTGTGGTATTGGTGTTTAGTCGTTTGATGCGATGATATACGATTCTAACTCTCTTTCACCCCCACAAAAGTGGCAAAATTGAAGTGTTTGTGCAAGACCGAAATCTGACTGAATCCGACGCTGCGCATCAAATCCAATTGGTATGTCAGTGTTTGCGGGGTGTCCTCGGTCTCGTATTTCTTCAGAAAGAAATCGACCTCACCAGGCACGTTCTTTTGCAGGACGCTGCGCCAGCCTTCGAGCATAAGTGCGTCAATTTCAGGTGTTTCGCCAATCACAATATCGTTTACAAAGAACAATCCGCCACGCTTGAGCGAATCGAAAACGCGCCCGAAAACCGACTCCCACTCCTGCTCGGTACGCAAGTGGTGAAGCGTGGTTCCTGCGGTGATAATATCGTATTTCTGATAGCAGAAATCTATTGTCTTGTAGTCGGCGCAAACAGCCCTAACAGTTCCTTTTGTGGCTGCCGAAACGCGACACTCGGCCTCTCGTATCATATTCTCGCTCAAGTCGATAAGCGTGTAATTGGCCGACGGAAAAACCTCACACATCTTAACGGCATAATTGCCACCGCCGCATCCCAAATCCATAATCGATTGTGCATCAGGGCACATTGCACGCGCCGTCTGCGCCACAAGCGACATACACAACGGCGAATCAATGGCCGTGGCCTGTCCAGTCTCCAGGTTCGTAAACCGACCAACCATTTCATTGAAATTCTGCCTTATAGCCTCGATTGAAGATTTTTGCATTGCTTAAATGGTTAATCGGTGAATTGAATTCTTACACCTTCTATTCCTCAATGATATTCAGCATTTTAATGGTTGCCTTGATAGCCGCCATTGTTTGGTCGGGGTCAAGGCCGCGGGTGCGGAACTCCTTGTCCATCTGCCAGGTAATGGTAGTCTGTACCAAAGCGTCGGTGCGGCCGCCAGGCGGAATGGTCACGTTGTAATCGACCAACTTCGGTAGCGGCTTGTTCAAACTGCTGTAAATCTTTTTGATACAACTCATAAAGGCATCGTATTGGCCATCGCCCGAAGCCGCCTCTTTGTAGAACTGTCCGTCAATCTTCACCATAACCGACACAATCGATTTCAGACCTTTGGCGGTGCTGAAATTGAAGTTCACAACGTCAATCTTGTCCTTAATCGACTGACTGCGAAGCACATCGCTGATTATGAATGGCAAATCTTCGGGCGTCACGGTCTCCTTCTTGTCGCCAAGTTCGATGATGCGCTGCGTTACTTTGCGCATTGCGTCGTCGTCGAGTTCGATGCCCATCTCCTCTAAGTTCTTCTTAATGTTGGCTTTACCCGAAGTTTTGCCAAGCGCATAGGTGCGGTGGCGGCCAAAGCGTTCGGGCACCAGGGCATTGCAGTAAAGGTTGTTCTTGTTGTCGCCATCGGCGTGAATACCAGCCGTTTGCGTAAACACATTCTCACCGATAATCGGTTTGTTTGTGGGTATGCGGATGCCAGAGAACATTTCAACCATACGGCTCACGCGGTAGAGTTTGCTCTCGTCGGCGTTCACCTCGTAGCCGAAATGGTCCTTCACAATGGCAATAATGCTTGATATTGTGACATTTCCAGCGCGCTCGCCCAGTCCGTTGATGGTGGCGTGGAACGATGTTACGCCCGCCTTGATGGCAGCATAAACGTTGGCCGTGGCCAGGTCGTAGTCGTTGTGCGGATGGAAGTCGAAATTCAAATCGGGATAGCGGTTGCGCATTGCCGACAGGTAATTATAGGTGTCGTCAGGATTCAGTATTCCGAGCGTATCGGGCAGCATAAAACGCTGTATTCCACTATCTTTCAGCGCGTCGACCATTGCAAAGACATAGTCGGGCGATGTGCGCATTCCTCCCGACCAATCCTCAAGGTAGATGTTCACGTTCAAGCCGCGCTCGTGCGCCAGTTCAATCGAGCGGCGGACGTCGGCCAAGTGCTGCTCGGGCGTCTTGCGCAACTGTCCCTCGCAGTGCTTGAGCGAGCCCTTTGCCAGCAGGTTAATCACCTTACAGCCAGCCTTTTGTATCCACTCTATCGATGTCTCGCCGTCCACGAATCCCAGAACCTCTATCCTGTCGATGAATCCGCGCTGACGGGCCCAGTCGCAAACCTTGCGAACAGCCTCAAACTCTCCCTCCGACACGCGTGCCGAAGCCACTTCGAGCCTATCGACCTTCAAATCCTCGAGCAACAGTTTGGCCAGGCTCAGTTTCTCGTCGGCCGAGAAAGCCACGCCCGACATTTGCTCGCCGTCGCGCAATGTAGTATCAAGTATTTCTATCCTCATTATTTATCAGTAAAACAATGAATTTGCAAATTTTTAAATCAAACCGCAAATTTAGGAATGTATTGGAAATTTAGCAAGTGCGAAATTTGATTACCACGGAAAGCACGGATGACACGGAAACGCAAAAAAAACAGCAACCGAACAAGTCCGGTTGCTGTGCTGAAATCACTGATGCGGAATCACTTCCGCACTTTATGTGTCTTCGGTGGTAAAACAACTCTATTACCCTATGCGGCAATGGATTACCACTTCTTCGCAGTCTTCTCAAACGCTTCGGTCTTGTCCTGAACGCTCAGCAGATAGTCGATGTCGTCGAGCGCATTGACAAGGCAGTGTTTCTTGTAGCTGTTGATTTCGAATTTCTCCGAGTGACCGGTGGCCTCGTTGGTCACAGTCTGATTCGGAACGTCAACAGTAACAATGGTTTGCGGATTTTTAGCGATAGAGTCGAACAACTCCTGTTGGAACTCGCGGCTCACCACCACCGGCAGCACGAAGCAGTTGAGCAGGTTGTTGCGGTGGATGTCGGCGAAACTCGACGAGATGACCACGCGGATGCCGTAGCCGGCGATGGCCCAGGCGGCGTGCTCACGGCTCGAGCCCGAGCCCCAGTTCTGTCCGCCGACGATAATCTCATGGCAGCCTTCGTGTGGTGCCTCCGAAAATTCGGGTTGGTTCATAACAAATCCGGCAACCGGCTTACCGTCAGCGTCGTAGCGCAGGTCGTGCATAAAGGCGTCGCCGAAGAATTTCGGGTCACGAGTGGTGCTCGCCAGGTAGCGCGCCGGAATAATCAGGTCGGTATTGCAGTTGTCAATCGCAACCGGAATACACGTCGATTTTATTACATTAAATTTCTGTTTTGCCATAGTACAATATTTTTTTGAACGCAGATGACGCAGATTTAACTGATTTACACAGATTTATTTGTAGTCGTTTTCAAAGACCTTCCGACGGACTTCGGGTTTCTTGCCAAAATTAAGCAAAAGCCCAACTTCATATTCCGTAGCTTTCAAATAATTCTGCAATTGCGTCGCGTGAGCACTATTCAACTCCTCGGAAGCTTTCAACTCCAGCAGGACAAGGTCATTTACCACCATATCAGCTCTGTAATTGCCCACACAACGTCCTTTGAAGAATACTTTTATATCCTTCTGCACCTCACACTTGAACCCGTTGTCGGTCAAATCATAGTAAAGCGCATTCTGATAAACATTCTCCAGAAAACCGTACCCAAGTTCATTATAAACGCTGTAAAATCGTTTTATAATCTTCTCTGTCAGTTCTTTATGAATATATTCCTCCGTTTGAAACGTCAAATCCATAAAATCAGTTCAATTCGAATCGTCAACGTTCTGTTTTATAAAAAGATATAATCCCTAAAATCTGTTCAATCTGTGTTATCTGCGTTCTTAAACACTAAATCAAAGTTTTCTCGGGTCAGTAATCACGCCAGTAATTGCGCTTGCGGCGACAACGAGCGGCGATGCCAGAACGGTGCGGGCGCCGGGGCCCTGACGGCCGACAAAGTTGCGGTTCGATGTCGAGATGGCCAACTTGCCGGCAGGCACCTTGTCGGGATTCATTGCCAGGCACGATGAGCACGATGGCAGGCGCAACTCGAATCCCGCTTCCTCAAGAATCTTGTCGATGCCTTCGTCGATAATCTGCTGACGCACGAGCCACGAGCCAGGAACCAGCCAAGCCACAACGTTCGGCGATTTTTTCTTGCCCTTCACAACCGATGCGAAAGCGCGGAAATCCTCGATGCGGCCGTTGGTGCAGGCGCCCAGGAAGCAGTAATCCACGGGCGTACCCTCGAGTTTTTGCCCAGGTTTAAACTGCATATAGTTCAGTTGCACAGTCAGTTGAGCCTTCTCGGCCTCGCTCATTCCGTCGAGCACGGGCACGGTCTCGTCGATGGCGATTCCGGCGCCGGGGTTTGTTCCGTAGGTGATGCGCGGCTTGATGTCCTCAGCACGGTATGTAATCTCCTTGTCGAAGACAGCGTCGTCGTCGCTCTTCAGCGTGCGCCAGAAGGCGACGGCCTTGTCCCATTCAGCACCTTTCGGCGCGTACTCGCGGCCCTTCAGATAGGCGAAGGTTGTCTCGTCGGGCGCGATGATACCGGCACGCGAACCCATTTCAATCGACAGGTTCGAGAGCGTCAGGCGGCCCTCCATTGACAGGTTGCGAATGGTTGAGCCGGCGTATTCAACAGCGTATCCCGTTGCGCCCGAAGTGGTCATTTTGGCCATAATGTAAAGCGCTATATCCTTGGCAACCACGCCTTTCTGCAGTTCGCCCTCAATGTTGATGCGCATTGTTTTCGGTTTGCTCTGAAGGATGCACTGACTAGCCAGCACCTCGGCCACCTCGCTTGTGCCGATGCCCATTGCCAGAGCGCCCACTGCGCCGTGAGTCGATGTGTGCGAGTCGCCGCAGACGATGGTCATTCCCGGCAGCGATAGGCCTTTCTCCGGGCCCACCACGTGGATGATGCCGTTGTCCTTGGTGCCCATTGCAAAGTGGCGGATGCCGAATTCAGCGCAGTTGCGGGCGAGCGTCTCCACCTGCTTGCGGCCAATCGGGTCGTTGATGACCTCCTGTTGGTCCGACGGCGTGTTGTGGTCGGGCATAGCCACGACCTGCTCGGGGCGGAAAACCTTGATTCCCTTGTCGCGCAAAGTGTCAAATGCTTGGGGTGAAGTCACCTCGTGAGCATACAGACGGTCGATGTAGAGTTGGGTTGGCCCGTCGGGGATAACCTGAACGACGTGCGAGTCCCAAATCTTGTCAAATAGTGTCTTTCCCACTGTTTCAAATATTTATAAAGTTTAACAAATTTTCAAATTGCGCAAAAGTACAATTGTATGTTGAAAGTTGAAAATAAGTTTTCAGTATATCGGCAAATAGAATCCACAGATAAAATATCGCTACAACAGTTTATAATACAGTCAATTAAAACATTTCGCTTATCGCATTAAGCGAAATTGGTATAAAAACGCTTATCAGGATAAGCGAAACATACTTATATCAGTATAACAGTTTACAAAACAATCATTTATACAAAATCGCTTAGCCGAAATTGCGAACATTCCCAACTCGTTCATTTTGGCCGACGCAATGGAAATGTCTATCGGGCACAAACTGCCTATATGGGTTGCAGGGCTGCTTTATTAAGCTGAATTACATTGTTTTAAAGAAAGAAGGGCGAAAGTCCTTCTTTTTTTTGATTCCGTGTTTTTCGTGTGTTCCGTGGTAAAAAAACTCAATGCAAAACAGCCATTGCGTCACTCGGCCAAATTCTTCGCCACCGTGTCGCCGTCGCGGTATTGTTGAGTGATGTAGTTGTTGTCGTACTCAAGAAAGTTGATGATGTCGTCGGCAATGCCCACGGGATGGACGTGCGGAATGAGCGTGGTGCGGAACTGATAGCCGATGCCCGAATTCTGTATCAATTTGATTGAGCGCCAAATATTTGGCATTAAATCGGTTGCGTCTTTGCCGATAACTTTGGTGTAACTCTCGGCGTCGGGATTCGACTTGATGTCCATTGCAATGAAATCCAACAGTTTAGCCGCAAGCAGTTGCTCGAGCATATCGGGATTGGTGCCGTTTGAGTCGAGCTTGACGCAGTAGCCCATTTGCTTGACGCACTTGATAAAATCGGGCAAATCGCCGTGAATGGTGGGCTCGCCGCCTGTTATCACCACACCTTCGAGCCAATCTTTCCGGTCTTCGAGATACTGCAGAACTTCCTGTTCTTCAATCAGTTTGTTCTGCCCGAACAAATGCGGCAACACCAACGACGGGTTGTGGCAATAGCCGCAGCGGAAATTGCAGCCCTGCGTGAATATCACACAAGCCATTCGGTCGGGATAGTCGATGAAACTCTGCTTTACAAGTCCGGCGATTTTCATAATTCAATACATTTTGGCGCGAAGGTACAACATTTTAGGTGCGCTTTGCAATTTGCCCGAAAGATTGCGCTGTCAAAACGATTGTAAAATCGCTACATTTGCGGCGGATAGCAGGCCGTCCTGTCGCGCTGCGCAAGCAGTGAGGAAAGTCTGGGCAACACAGAGCGCCGACCTTCCGAAAGAAAGGCGTCCGTGAGGGTGCAGAAGGGTAGAAGAAAATAACCGCCGCGCAAGCGGTAAGGGTGAGAAGGCGGTGTAAGAGACCACCAATGCCGCGGGCGACCGTGGCAGTTGTGCCCCTGTCGGGTTGAAAGGCCACGTATATCGCAAGCCGCTTCGGCGGGCAAGGCTGCTCGTCTTGTTTTTGGCGACAAAGATTGCGAGGGGTAGGCCGATAGTGGTTGCGGGCAACCGCAATTCGAGATAAATGACAGGACCTTGCTCCGGCAAGGACAGAACTTGGCTTACAGGCCTGCTATCTTTTTTCATTTGCCACGAATATCAAAAAGCATTGATGCTTACCTATTTAACCCACCTTTTAAAAAAATAGCATCCAAAACTCATTTTTTTGTTGATTCGGAAAAGAAAAAAGCGCATATTTAAATTTGGCATTAAAAATTGATGATTTAATTTAAATAATTGTATTTGAATTTATTAACAGGTCGGGCAATGGTAAGAAAAACGTTATTCTCCAGGTTTGCAGTTGTCTTTGCAACCGTTGCGGCGGCGTATGCAGCGCTGTCGCCAACTGTTGCTATCGGCGCAAGCCAGACTAACGCTTCCCTTGCCATACGCCAGGTTTTTGACCCAGAAATCCGCAATTTAATCACACCGGGACTTAAAGCAGAATCGATGACGCTTGTCGATGCCGTAAACCAGTTGAAAAAGGCACAAATCAGCCACAACACAAAGAGCATTGTCAGCGCTTACAGCACGGTTGGCCTATGCCTGTACCGACTTCAAGAGTACGACAAAGCTGCTGAAATGTACCGCAACGCATTGAACATCTGCGACTCGGTTGGCGATCTCAAGGGTGTGGCGACATATTGCCATAACTTAGCCAACACTCTGGCTATGCAGAACCTCTATAATGAGGCCAACGAATATGACCATAAAGCTCTCAGCATCTTCTACTCTCTCAACAACGAAGAAGCTATCAGCAAGATTTGCAAGACACTAGGGCTTATGTGCATCAACCACCGGCTTTACAAAACAGCATCAGAATACCTGACTCGGGCGCTCGAGATTGACAATCGGATGAACATCCGCACAAACGACCATATCAACGACATCGCCTACGACTACCTCTATTGGGGCAGAGCTGATCTCAACAAATTTCAGGATACCCGCAACGACAGCCTTCTGCGGCAAGGCAAAATTAAAACACGCCGGGCTTATTCAATGTTCAAGAAATCTGGTGACGACACCGACATCACAAATGCGTGCAAAAGTTTGATGGACACATACCTGAAATGCGCGCAAAGATCGAGCGGGCACATCAAGCAGAAATACCTCGACAGCAGCCGTGCTTTCCACGACCAAGGACTGACTCTGCTCCTACGGAATGACCAACCTGGCATCGGACTGTTCGAATTCAGAATATGGGAAGCAAGATACGCCATTGAAAACAAACAATTTAGCAAAGCACAGAGAAAACTTGACGAAATTGGCGCAGCCATCGGCAACGACACCCTACACCCATACTTGGTTGACTACGGATTTACCCGCGCCACTTACTACGAGGCTATCGGAGATTTCAAGCAAGCCTATGAATGGTCGAATCAGACATCTAAAATCGAAAGGCGGCAACTGAACCGCGAGTTTGCCGTAAAATCGGCCAAATTAAGTTTGAAGAGTGAGATTGACGACATCATGCAACAGCGAGAGCTCGCAAAAGAACAAGAATACATTGTGCGCCGCGAACAGGAAATAAGACTTGTGGTTTCGACTGCATCAACATCTTTTGTTCTCATAATGATTGTCGTTCTTACGGTTATCATATATAAGAGCCTGAAACGCAACAAACGCCTGGGAAAGAAGCTGAAGGAGAGGAATGAAGAACTTGAATCACAACGCGACCAGATGGAGATCATCAACGACCAAATAGCATCAAGTATCAACTTCGCCCACCATCTGCAGACATCGATGCTGCCGAGCGAGAAACAGATAGCAGATCTGCTGGGCGACGCAATCATATTATGGCGGCCTCTCGACCTTGTTTCCGGTGATTTCTACTGGGCCACACAATCAGGCAGCCGCAAGTTGGTCACGATTGCCGACTGCACCGGTCACGGTGTTCCGGGTGGATTCATGAGCATGCTTGGAGTGTCGATACTGTCAGACATAACCCAAATGCCTGCTTTTAAAGACGGAGCCATGACAGCCGGCCAACTGCTTGACCTGATGCGCAGCAATGTGGTAGAATCGCTGCGGCAGTCGGAAGACGGTGCTATGGCACTCGACGGAATGGACATGGCAGTGTGCATCATTGACGAAGACTCGTCATCCCTCCAGTTTGCCGGCGCGTTCCGCCCGATGATAGCCATCCGCGATGGCAAAATCACGGAATACAAAGGTGACAGGATGCCGATAAGCTACCTCTCTCCTAACCCGCGTCCGTTCAAAACGCTAAAGATTGATGTTGAGCCAGGCGATACATTTTTCATCTACTCTGATGGCATCACTGACCAGTTCGGCTACAACGAGAAAGGCGATCAGTCAAAGTTTTCAGGACGGCGTCTGCAACGAGTTCTTATAGAAAACTGCGACAAGCCGTTCAGCGAGCAGAAAATCGCCATTGAGAACGCAATCGACAACTGGCGCTCACCTTCGTCGAAGAGAACGCTCGCGCAAACCGACGATATCATCTTAATGGGTTTCAGAATCAGCAAGAAATGACACAGACGATACGACATATCATCATGACCATAACGGTTTCGGTTACAATGGCGCTTTCGAGCCAATCGGGCTCATGCCAGACTATGACGACCGCCCAAGCCGACAGCCTGACTGCCGCTATCAGACAAATGCCTGATAACGACACCAAACTGGCCACTTTGTATGATATTTGCAGCGGACATCCAAACGTTGACTCGGTTCTAAAGTACGCTATGCAGCTGGCCAATCTGTCGTCACAGCTGAACAACCACCGCACCTATGCCCGCGCCCACCAGTTTTTGGGCTGGTGCTACGGCAGCAAAGGCAACTATGAGAAAGCCCTTGCCTACCACTACCGCGCCCTGATCATCTACGACTCAATTGCCGATGTTGTTGGAATGGCCCGCTGCTACATTTCCACAGGCGAGGATTTTCTCGACCTAAAAGACTACTATGCTGCCGACGAACATTTCCACAAAGCTCTCGACATATACAACAAGCTGGGCCTTGAATCGGAATACCCATCAATTTACCGCAATCTGGGCTCCATGTACAAGGATTACAAGATTTTTGAGACTGCGAAGAAGTACTTCGAGAACGCCATCGAAATTGATTCGCTACTGAACTCAACGGCCGGCCTGGTTATTGACTACAACTATATGTCGGAAACGGAATATGATGAATTCCAAGAATTTAAAAACACGACAAGCATTGAGTTGGCTAAACGGCACAATGAAATCGCATACCAAAAGGCTGTTGAGATCAATGACACTTCATACCTGATTTTCGTTCTGCAAAGCTCACTGCCCATCTGCCTCGATTACGCCTGCACTCTCGACTCGGCCGCCCGCCAGGATATGCTCGACAGCTGCGTCCAGATATACCATCAGGCGATGACAATCTCACGCGACTACGGCTATGAAAACAACTATTACTTGCTTGAATCTTGCCGGGCCAAACATTTGCTGCTGAACCGCCGCTATACCGACTGCCTCGACCAACTTGAAAAAATCAGAAAACACGCCGAGGCTGACACCAACAAAGTAACCCAACCTTTCGACTACAATTGCTACATCGACTGCTACATTGCCATGGGCGACTATCGCAATGCACTGAGATACAAAAAAAGGAAAGACGTATCGGAAAGTCAGGAGTTCTTTTTGGAGACAACACTGAACTCATCAAAATCGAGCATCAAAGAGGAATTCGAGCAATCGCTTCGACAGCAAGAGAAAGAAAAAAGAAACCGCGAACTGCTGTTTGAAGAGCACAAAAAAATGATACGGATAATCAATCGGTCGACAAGTATTTTCATTGTGCTGCTCATCGGGTTCGCAATTGTGGCTCTGTTCGACATGCGCAACAAAAAAGCAAACAACAAAACCCTGCTCAGACAGAAGGATGACTACGAAACACAGCGCAACATCCTGGCAAACATAAACATACAAATTACCGACAGCATCCGATACGCAAAAGAGATACAAAATGCCGTGATTCCGTCGGCGGCTATTATGAATGCCATTTTTGGTGAGAATCTTGTAGTTTGGATGCCGATTGATATTGTATCGGGCAACTTCTACTGGGCCACACAGAAAGGACGTTTCAAACTGCTTGCCGTGGCCGATTGCATGCGTCACGGCGTTCCGGGAGCGTTTACAAGCATGCTGGGCATCACCTCGCTCAACGACATTGCATCAAGCGAAGTATCGGATAACCACTGCCCATCGGCCTCAACCATTCTGGGCAAACTGCGAAAAAAAATCGAAAGCGCAATTCCTCAGCAAGGTCAATCAGAAGCAGCAAACGTGATTGACATTGGATTGTGCATAATCGACACAGAAAACGATACCATGCAGTTTGCCGGTGCCCACAGCCCGCTGTTCATTGTGCGAAACGGAAATCTTACAGTGATAGATTCTGACAACATCCATATAGGCGACACCGACAATGAACACAACGAGTTTACAAACACGAAGATAGCCATCCGTCCCGGTGATGTGGTGTACCTATACACCGACGGCATTGCCTCTCAACTGAACCATGAGGGCGGTCAGTCGAACGAAAACCTGATATCTCTGCTGACTTCTATCAATCCTCTGCCGTTCGACAAACAAAGCGAAATTATAAATAACGCTATCAACACCACAGCATCGGGTAGTGTCTGCCAAGCTGATGATATATTATTAGTCGGAATCAGAATTTAGGTGTTGGCGTTGAGATTTTTGGAATGGAAAAAGGCATAAGCGATTAATCGTCGGACAATCGCTTATGCCTTAAATATTTACCTCAAACTCTACTTAAATCACCACAAGATCAGCAGTTTTCACCCAGCCTTTGTTACCGTCTGACAAACGGATTTCCGACCAGTCGCCGTTGTGGTTGGTGACTTTGATTTTCAGGCCTTCGTGAATCAGAAAGAGTTCGGTGCCAGCGGCGTCGGGTGAACTTTTTACCACCACCGACGGCGTGACAACAATGGCTTCGGGCTCGTTGAGCACGGCGGCTTTCTGCTTGGACGAGAAACTAAACGAGAAGGCGGCTTCAACCACTAGCAACAAGCCAATCCAGAAGGCGAATCGGCGCAGCAGCGGGCGGTCTGTCAGGAAGAAGAGCAGCAGAAGCACCAGAGCCGCAACAAATGAGACAATGCTCAAAACGGCCCATTGGTTCGACGTGAGTGCCCGCACAAGCGACTGCCCCCACGATTTCAGAAAGAATTCGGGCAGCACTTCAATCTTGTCAACAACGTGAGTGTTAGCCAGTTGCAGATTGAACTGAATATCCTCGTCGGTGGCGTTGAGTTTCAGTGCGCGCTCGTAGTTGGCAATGGCGAACGGAAATTTGTTCGATTTGTAGTAGGCGTTGCCCAGATTGAAATACAATTCCGACGACTCATATCCTTGAGCCACAATGTTTTCGTAGATACTGATTGCCTGCTCGTATTTTGTTGCCTGGTAGCATACTGCCGCCGAATCGAGTTGAGCCTTGAAATCGGCTGCCGAACTGCAAATTGGCATCATTGCCGCAATTGCTATTATAATGCATTTTGCTATCTGTTTCATTGTCATATATTTTTAATCTTTTGGTGAACTGGTTAATCGTTTAATCGGTGAATTGTATGCGTCCCTACGTTGTCTTTTATTTGATTTTTCTGATTCAATTTCAATAACTTACAACTTAAAACTTTTCAACTTTAAACTTTGAACTCTTACCTCTAAACTCTCCCCTCTCACCTTTTACTTCACTTTCTGGTCGAGTTTTGAGAGTGTGCTGTCGGCCTTGCGGAAAATCTCGTCCATTCCGCCCGAAACGGCTGCTGGCGCGTAACGAGCGAACTCACACGAGTTGAGCAAGTCCATAAGTTCGTCAACCAACTGGTTGTCAACCGAATGGCTCGACAGAATCTCTGCCACATTATCTTTCGACAGGTTGGCCACAGGAATCGAGAGTTTGTCGCTCAAATAGCCCCAAATGGCCTTCAGCATCTCGTCGTAGAACTGCGCTTCCTGACCTTGTTTCATATACTTGGCAGCCTGACGTAACCGCTTGCGCGACACCTTGTTAGCCTTACGGTTCTTAACTGCGGCCTGATTTGCGTTCTGCTTAATCTGCGCCAAGCGGAACAGGATTATCGCCACAAAAAGCAGCAGCGGAATGGCGTAGCAGCCATAGAACAGCGGCGTACCGAACATCATCTGCTGACGGCGGTCGAGCCGCTCAACGGGTTTAATGTAGCGGATATCCTTGCCAATGAATTTCACATCTTCCTTTGTAAGTGCCTGAACCACACCCGAATTGGCTTCGGCTTCGCCATCGCCTTTCTCAACGCTAATGTTGAACTCCTGCGTGGTCAGAGTCTTGTAAGTCTTTGATTTAGTGTCGAAATAACTGAACGTGATTGGCGCAATGCGATAGTTGCCAGCATAGCGCGGAATGAACAAATAATCGAACGTTACCGAGCCCGACATTCCGCTGGCATCGGTCTTGATATTCTGCGTTGTTTTGGGGTCGTAGACGTCAATGTCGGGCGGGAAATCAATCTTTATGTTATTGATAAACTTCAGGTTACCAGTGCCCGACACTTTGACTTTCAGTGTCACGGCTTCGTTGGCCTTCACTTCGGTTTTATCGACCGACGCGTTGAGCGTGAAGTTGCCCACTCCGCCCGAAAAATCGGCAGGTTTGCCCGCAGGAAGCGGCTCTACGTTTATCTTCACAGGCTTGCTGACAAGTTTGTAGGGCGTGGTGCGGTACGAGCCGCCGAAGAAATCGTCGAACGGATTGTTGCTGCGCACGCGGGTGCGAGAGAGAATGGTTATCTCCATCGGGTCGATTGTGAGTTCGCCCGAGCGCTGCGGCATCAGAAGCACTTTTTTCAGCAAACCTGTGTTGTAAATCTGCCCGTTGACGTTCTCGCGCTGAAGCGATACTTGCTGCGGCGCTTCAAGGTCGCTGCTCCAGAAACCAGTGAACGGCGGAAACTTAACATCTTCAAAACCAGACACATCCTTGCGGGGATTTATGTATAGTTTTATTGTTGCTACCAGATACTGCCCTTGATAGAGTTTTTTCTTATCGACGGTGATTGCCACAAAAAGGTCGTCGCTGCTCAAATCGGGATTGGTGGTTGTCTGCGTACCGCTCTGATTGCCAGTTTGTTGCTGCTGCCCGCCATTGCTTGCCGCTGGCCGTGAGCCTGCCACAACTTCAATGGTCACGGGGTTCGATTGGTACGTCTTGCCACCCGATTTTATAGTTGCCGACGGAATGGTGAATTTGCCTTCGTGGTCGGCCATTAAAATAAAAGTGTAGGTGTAGGTTGTGCTCTGCGACATTGAGCCGTTAATCCACTGAATGCTGCTGCTCGACGACGTGTTTGGGCCCGAAAGAACCTGAAAATCAGTAATGTTCGGTTCTGCGAAATTGCTGCCTTTGGCGTTCAGCACAAACTGTAGTCGGAACTGCTCGCCAACCTCGACGGCCTGCGGCGCGCTGGCGGTGAATGAAACGTTGTCGGCTTTCAGACTGAAGCCCGAAAACAAAAGCGAGGCTATTACTATCGCTCTTAAATTCAGTATTTTATGTAATAAAATCGGGTTCATTTTTTTATCGTTTTTTTGCACTTTTTTCAATTTTGCGAAAATAATGATATTCTATTGTTTGAAAATATTTTTGCCCCATTCTATTTCGGCGCGAATTCCTAAAAGGTGATTAACATCACTCGATCGAAACATATCATATATTAATGATATATTTACTATATGAGTAAAATGGACTCCTGCCGCTAAAGAGCCATACATTCCCAAGACACCAGCTCTCATCTCGACAAAAGGGGCGACAGGTTTATTATTAAACTGATACCTTGTGGCTATAAATATAGGCAAATGAAGACCTGTAAAATCAATCATTTGGGGTTCCTCCCTTCTTTTTTCTTTTTCTTCTTTTGTCTCATTTTCATAAAAATAGAAACCAAATCCTCCACCCAAAAATAATTTACGAGTTAGTTGGTATCCGTGAACAACAGATCCTCCTCCTCCATATTCATAAACATCATCATTATCTTTAAATGGAAGTGGCAATATATCAGGTCCTCCAAACCCTCGATATATTGGCCGAAATTTGTTATCTTCCGTAGACTGTGCTTTGGCAATATTAGCGGCCAATGCGATAAAAGTCATTATGAATATAATTTTCTTCATAATAAATATCTTATGCCTTTTGCCTTATGCCTTTTGCCTTATGCCTTTTGAACTTATAACTTATTAACTTTCAACTCATAACTTAAACTACCAATCTTTTTGAGTCCGTCTCCGTTGCGGTTGTGCTTTTTGCTTCTGCACTTTTTCCTGCACGTCTTTCTCGTCGTTTTCCAGAGCCTCCAGAATTCTCATCGCGTCCTCCTTCGACATCTGCTCGTCGTTCTGCTCAGGCTGTTGCTGTGCTTGCTGCGGCTGCTGTTGCTGATTATCCTGATTCTGCTGGTCCTGCTTGTCTTTTTGTTGCTGGTCCTGATTCTGCTGCTGGTCTTGCTGCTGGTCCTGATTTTGTTTTTGGTTCTGCTGGTCCTGGTCTTGCTTGTTCTGGTTTTGGTTCTGCTGATTTTCGTTTTGCTGTTGTTTCATCTTGTCCTGCGCCCAAGCCAGATTGTATTTGGTTTCCAAGTCGTTAGGATTGTTGCGCAGAGCGTTTTTGTAGGCATCAATAGCGCCTTGCAGATTCTCTGACTGCAGCAGGCAGTTGCCCAGATTGTGATAAGCGGCGGCACGTTTGGTTTTGTCAACATCGGTTTTCGCGCCAAGCGCCTGATACTGCCTTGCGGCCTCCTCCATACGGCCTTGGCTCGCCATTGCGTTGGCAAGGTTGAACGACGCGTCCCAACTGTTCGGGTCCTGCTCCAAAGCCTTGCGGTAACTTGCTTCGGCGGCGGCAAAACGTGTCGAATCAACCTTTGTCGAGTCGGCGAAGGCGCTGTTGAACTGGCGGTTTCCCTGACGGATATATTTCCGCTCGGTTTGCGCCCCTGCCATCCGCGGAAGCGCGATTGCCAAAAGCAGAATTGCAACAAACAAACCTTTGATTTTCATATCTTTACTATTTAAGCGTCAGTTTTGAATTTTTGAAGAAATTGATAGCGTTCAGGCGGCGGTTGCGGCGATTGAGAATGAACACCTCAACCAGCAGAATCAGCAGTCCGAAGCCCAGAAAATATTGATATTGTTCTTCGTATTCCGAGTAGATTTTCGCTTCCATCTCCACCTTCTCCATATTATTCAGTTCGCTGAAGAGCGCGCTCAGGCCGCTTTTGGTGTTGTTGGCGCGAATGTATTTTCCGCCACCCGCGGCTGCCACCTGCTTCAGTGTCGTCTCCTCGAGTTTCGAAATGACTACATTTCCTTGTGCGTCAGTGCGATAGTCGCGTTGGCCGTTGCGGTTGACGGTCGGGATTGGTGCTCCCTGCGGCAGTCCCATACCCACCATATGAATGGTTACTCCAGCCTCACTGGCCTTTGTGGCTGCCGCGATTGGGTCGCCGTCGTGGTCCTCGCCGTCAGTGATAATGACGATTGCCTTATTTTTATCGTCGCCTGGCGTGAACGACTTGACTCCCAGATTGATAGCCTTCTCCAAGGCCGTTCCCTGGTTTGTCACCAGCGACGGATTGATTGACGAAAGGAACATTTTGGCGGCGGTGTAGTCGCTCGTCATCGGCAACTGCACAAAGGCATCGCCAGCAAAGACAATGAGCGCTAGTTTGTCGTCCTTCAGGCCATCAATCATTTTTGAAATGGCGCGTTTGGCGTTCTCAAGGCGGTTGGGCGTAATGTCCTCGGCGAGCATACTGTTAGACACGTCGAGTGCCACAACCAACTCAATACCAGTGCGTTTCACCTCGCGCAACTTCGTACCGAACTGCGGTCCTGCGGCGGCAATCACCACCAGCGAGAGCGCCAGCAGCGCCAGCACCATCTTCACCCACGGCCTCGAAGCCGAAGTGCCGGGCATCAGGCCATTGACAAGGTCGCTGTCGCCAAAAGCCTGCAACGCGCGGCGGCGCATCATCCGCCCTGCAATGAAAATGAGCAGCAGGGCAGGCACCAGCAGCAGAAACAAAAGATATTGTGGATTAGCAAATTGGAACATTTTTTTTATTGTTTAATCGGTGAATTGTTTAATCGGTGAATTGATTGTTGTCGTGGCGGACGCGGCACGCCACGTCCCTACAACACCTAACACCCAATACCCAACACCATTTAATTATTCATTATTAATTTTCATTTTCCATTGTCAACTGTCAATTGTCAATTTCCCCCTCAACTCACTCCGCGCATCACGGTGTTGCGCATCAGCAGTTCAATGACGAGCAAAGCCAGTCCTGCAAGTAGCAGCGGCAGGTACTCCTCGTTTTTCTTGCTGTATTCTTTGGTCTCGATTTTCGATTTCTCGAGTTGGTCAATCTGTTCGTAAACTTCCTGCAGACGGCGGTTGCTGGTGGCGCGGAAATAGCGGCCATCGGTCTGGTTGGCAATCTGCGAAAGCACCTCCTCATCAATCTCAACATCGACATTCTGATAGTGCTTGTTGCCGAAGGCGTCGGTGAACGGATATGGCGCCTGACCTTGCGTGCCAATGCCCACGGTGTAGACGCGGACACCCATTGCCTGCGCAATGTCGGCGGCGGTGAGCGGCGGAATCTCGCCTCGGTTGTTCACGCCGTCGGTCATCAGAATCACAACCTTGCTTTTGGCCGTAGATTCCTTCAGGCGGCTAACAGCGTTGGCCAGCCCCACGCCTATGGCTGTTCCGTCTTCAATCATTCCGCTTTTCACGTCGTTAATCAGATTGATAAGCACGGCGTGGTCGGTTGTGAGCGGGCACTGCGTGAAACTCTCGCCAGCAAACACCACAAGGCCTATGCGGTCGTTGGGGCGGCCCGATATGAATTTTATGGCGTCGCTTTTGGCGGCTTCAAGGCGGTTGGGCTTGAAATCCTCGGCAAGCATACTGCCCGAAATGTCGAGCGCCACCACAATGTCGATTCCCTCGGTGGTTGTGTTGCTCCAGCGGTCGGTCGACTGCGGACGGGCCAGAGCCACCACCAGCACAGCCATTGCAAGCGTGCGCAGGGCGAAGGGCACGTGGCGCAGATACCATTTATAAGTACGCGGCGCTTTGGCGAATCCGTCGAGCGTCGAAAGGCGCACCGACGTGTCCATATCGCGGTGCTTCCACACGTACCAACCCACCATCGGTATCAGTAAAAGCAACAGATACAGCAGGTTAGGATTGTTGAATGTTATATTTTCCATAGTCTACTCCGTTTTTTCGTTTTGTTCGACTTTGGCCTCGCCTTCGGGCACATCCTCATCGTCGCGAAGTTGCTCTACAGGCTTGGTTGTCAGCACGAAATGCTCAACAAAGGCGAAACTTGCCTCGTTCTCGTTGGCTTCGGCCTGCGCTTTCGCGAATTTCACAAAATCGGCCCGCTCAAGCAGGTCTTGCAAGTTGCTGCGCAGGTCTTTGTCGATTTCGGGCACGTTCTTGGTCATCTGCATAATCTCGGCCGTGGTGCTCTCCATCGCCTGCACGCCGAATCGGCCGTTCAGATAGACGCGCACAATGTCGATGAGCGACGAGTAGAACTCCTTCACCAGCCCGCGCTGCCAGAGTTTTTGCTCCTTGAGTTCGTCCAATTGGCGCAGAGCGATAACGTGCGCAGGCTCCTGCGGTTTGGGTTTGGCGAAAATCGGCTCGTTGCGCTTGCGCTTGATAAGCACATAGACCAAAAGCGCCAAAATTGCCGCAATAGGCAATACAGTTCCACCCGTTTTCACATATGGCACAATCTCCTTGAGCACAAACGGTGTCTCGGCCATCGGTTTCGGCGGACAGATTGCATTGGCGTTAGCGGTGTCGAGCGGCATTGTCATCACGCCGTAATACACTTGTTCTGAATAGATTGTGTCGGTGTTGCCGTTCGGGTCGAGAATGGCGAACGGCAGTTGGCGCACTGCGTACCAGCCGCTGTCGAAGTTGGTGACCACATATTTTTGGCTTATGCGGACAATGCCGTCGGCCAGCACAGAATCGACCGTTCCAGCCTCAACAATCTCTAGTCCGCGCGACACGGTGTCGGCCATAACGGGCAGCATCACCTTGTAACCATCAGGAAACGAAGCCTCTACGCGGAAATTGGTTTGGTCGCCAATGAGCATCATCGACGTGTCGATTTTGGCCGAAACGCTCACTTGCGCGTGGGCTTCACCCATCGCCAGCATCATCGCCATTACCAATATTGTCAGATATTTAGACATTTTTGAATTGTGATTTTCGATTTTTGATTCTCGCACAGATAACACAGAATACACTGATTAACACTGATTTATATCTCTAACCGATTTTATCAGATTCAATCCGAACTATGTTCATCTGTCTTCATTTTTAATTGTTTAATAGGTGTTTCGATTGTTATCGGGGGCGGACGCGATAAATCGCATCCCTATCAACACCTAACACCATATTCTATACATTGACTAACTCCTAAATTCTAATTCCTAACTCCTAAATCTCACACGCTTCGGTGCTTAAACAGTCCGATAAGCGGCTTCACGTAGTCGTCGCCTGTGGCAATGGTTGCGAAATCGACACCGCTACGCTTGAACGCCGACTCGACGTTGAGCGAGAGCGACGTCCACCAATGGCTGTAGGCCTCGCGCACGGCGCGGCTCGACGTGTCAACCCATTGCGTGGCGCCCGTTTCTGCATCGGTCATCTGCACAAGTCCAATCGACGGCATTTCGGTCTCGCGTTGGTCGTAAATGCGCAGAGCCACAAGGTCGTGCTTGCGGTTGGCAATGGTGAGCGCGTCGTTGAAACGCTCATCGATAAAGTCGGAAATGACGAAGGCAATGCAGCGTTTCTTAATGGCGCTGGTCAGGTACTCCAAAGCCGCTGCCACATTGGTCTGGCGGCTCTGCGGCTCAAAGTTGAGCAGTTCCTGGATAATGCGCAGAATGTGCTTGCGGCCTTTCTGCGGCGGAATGAACTTCTCCACCTTGTCGCTGAACATTATGACGCCAATCTTATCGTTGTTCTTAATGGCCGAAAACGAGAGTACGGCGGCGATTTCGGTCATCAGGTCGAGTTTGTACTGGCTGCGTGTGCCGAAGTTTTTCGAGCCGCTGACGTCAATCAGCAGCATCACGGTCAGTTCGCGTTCCTCCTCAAAAACCTTGACAAACGGGTGGTTGAGCCGTGCCGTCACGTTCCAGTCAATGTCGCGAATGGCATCGCCGTAGTTGTACTCGCGCACCTCGCTGAATGTCATACCTTTACCTTTGAAGGCGCTGTGATACTCGCCCGCAAAAATCTGGTTCGACAGCCCGCGTGTCTTAATCTCAATGTGCCGTACCTTTTTTAATAATTCCGAAGTCTCCATAACTGAAGGACTGACTGATTAATTAATTGAAAGGGGAATGGTTAGAGTTTAGTTTAAAGTTTAAACGCTTCGCTGTTTAACGGGTTGAAATATTTACGTTTAAGTTTTCAGTTTTCGTTAAACATCAAATCTCTCACCTCTCACCTCTTACCTTTCTCAAGGCACCTCCACCTTGTTCAATATCTCGTTGATAATGTCTTCGGTTGTAATGTTTTCGGCTTCAGCCTGATACGTCAAACCGATACGGTGGCGCAGAACATCGTGGCAGACGGCGCGGACATCCTCGGGAACCACATAGCCGCGGCGTTTAATGAACGCGTAGGCTTTTGCGGCTTTCGACAGACTAATGCTGGCACGCGGCGAACCGCCAAAGCCAATCATCTCTTTCAGATATTCGAGTTTGTACTCGTCGGGGTAACGTGTAGCGAACACAATATCAACAATATAACGCTCTATTTTTTCGTCCATATAGACGTCTTTCACAACCTCGCGCGCCTTGACAATCTCATCTGTAGAGAGAATCTTGTTGGCCTTCGGGAAGGTGCGCTGAATGTTCTGACGCACAATGAGTTGCTCTTCTTCCTTCTTCGGGTAGCCGATAATCACCTTGAGCATAAAACGGTCCATCTGCGCCTCGGGCAGCGGATAGGTTCCCTCTTGCTCAATGGGGTTTTGGGTGGCCATCACCAGGAACGGCTTCTCGAGTTGGAATGTGGTGTCGCCAATGGTGACTTGCTTCTCCTGCATCGCCTCAAGCAGTGCGCTCTGAACCTTGGCGGGGGCACGGTTAATCTCGTCGGCCAGCACAAAGTTGGTGAAGATTGGGCCTTTCTTGACGCTGAACTCCTCGGTTTTGGGGCTGTAAATCATTGTTCCAATGACATCGGCAGGCAGCAAATCGGGTGTGAACTGGATTCGACTGAACCCCGCATTGATTGTCTGCGCCAACGTGTTAATTGCCAATGTTTTGGCCAATCCAGGAAGGCCTTCAAGAAGAATGTGCCCATCGGACAGCAAGCCAATCAGCAGACATTCAGTCAAATGCTTTTGACCCACAATCACCTTGTTCATCTCCATAGTGATTAGGTCGACAAACGAACTCTCGCGCTGTATGCGGTCGTTAAGTTCTTTGATATCAACAATTTCGCTCATAATTATTGTTTTATATGTTTTCGGTTTCTTATTATTTTTTCAACTCAACGGCGCAAATTTGATAAAACATTTGATAGGGCTGACACCTATTAACAAAAATTAACGGGGTTTAACGTTTTGTTAACGTTTGAGCGGACAAAGTTTTTCTGCTTTGGCCACATTGAAAGACTGCTACAAAAATTGAATCGTAATTTTTAGCACATTTGTAGCCGCACGAAAAACCAAAAACGATATGAAATTAAACCAGCAACCAAGCAATCACAGAAAATCAGGAAACGGGCTACGCTGCGTTTGCATTGTGCTGATTGACGAGCCAGCCAACCACATTGACGCCGAATCGGTGCAATGGCTCGAAGCACATTTGCAGCAATACAAAGGCTCGGTTATTGCCGTTGCTCACGACCGCTGGTTTCTCGACCGCGTGGCCACTCACATTCTGGCGTTCGAAGGCGACTCGCAAGTCTATT
>CAMHPA010000038.1 GCA_946186925.1 uncultured Bacteroidota bacterium
TGATGTAAAGAAGCAGACCAAGATTATTGGTGGTAATTTTCCGGAAGGCAAAAAGATAAAAAATCTTAAAAAAAATGAAAACCAAAAGCTAAAAGGTAAATAATGATAGTGAGTAGGAATAACTATTAAACTTTATTGAAATGAAAACAATTGATGTAAAAAAGCAACAAATGCTGATGGGCGGTTTAA
Organism: uncultured Bacteroidota bacterium; assembly: GCA_946186925.1. Taxonomy (GTDB): domain Bacteria; phylum Bacteroidota; class Bacteroidia; order Bacteroidales; family SZUA-534; genus RUG13583. Next base: position 190 of record CAMHPA010000038.1, read on the forward strand.
TGCCAAGTCCGAAAAAACACAAAAAGCATAAGATGACTTCCGGAAAAGACTAACCTCAGAGACAGAAACATTGCATTTTTTTGAAGAGGCTGCCAATTTTATTTGGTCTGCCTCTTCATTTTTATGTCTGCATTTGGACATTCATATATTTCGGTATATTTGAGGTAAAATCAAACAACTTTTGATTCAAACAATAATATGTTTTAACAACAATTAGATTCTGATGGCGACAATGAGAAAAAACATACTTGTCGTTTGTGCGTTGCTGTTTGCCACAGCTCTTTGCCACGCACAAACCCTCAACGGCAAAATAACCGACAGCGATAACGAACCAATTCCAAATGCGGTTATCATTCTTCAAAACAGCGACACAGCTTTTGTCCGTGCAACCGTTTCCGACACTTCCGGAGTTTACAATTTGCCGATTGACATTGCAAGCGGCTTTGTGGTTGTACAACATTTGGTATACGAGAGCCAAACAATCGCTTTTGCCAACAGCAATTACAACGCACTGAAAAACATAATCTTAACCGACAAAGCCAACCAACTTGACGGCGTCACCGTCAAAGCCGAAGCGCCAGCGGTTACTGTGAAAGACAACGCTTTGGTTTACAACGCGCAGCATATTGCCAGAAAAAAAGCTGTCAGCTCAGCTTTCGAGCTGCTTAAATACACCCCGGGAGTCACTGTCCACAGCGATGAAATAAAACTTGCCGGCGCCTCACAACTGACAATGATAATCGACGGCAAAGCCACCATGCTGAGCATCGAAGAGATTGCCGATATGCTGAAAACAATGCCCGCCAGCCGAATCGGCAACATTGAGGTGATGTACAAGGCTCCGGCAAAATACGGAGTACGTGGCGCGCTCATCAATATCACCACCGACAAAAAACGGCGCGACACTCCCTTAGAAGCCGAACTCTCGACCGAATACACACAGCAGTTTTACGCATCGGGGCGCGCACGGGCGAATGTTGCCTACCGAGGTGAAAAACTTGACTTCGATGTGCTGGCCAACACATCCTACATTAAAGAGAGAATTGAAAAATTCGATTATTCAATAAACGATTTCAATGGTGTGAAAACCATCATCGACCAAAAGTCGCACTATAGTCCCGAAGATTACACAAACACATACAGGGCGTCAATCGATTATAACTTTAACGATGACAACTCCCTTTCGCTGATGTACTATTTAAAAGACTATAAAACAGACGAGGAGATAGTTTCAACAGCCGATTTTCTGTATCACACCGGCAAAACGAATCTGGTGAACAGCTCCAATGTCGAAAGCGATAAAAGCCGACTCCACAATGTGAATTTAAAAGGTGTGTTCGGTGGGGCAAACATCACCGCCGATTACGTGACATACAACGACAAAATGAAATCGAACTATAAAGATTTCGAGAAAGACAGCATCACAACTGACTACCAGAATAATTCGACAATGGACATCGACCAGCTGAAACTGCTGGCAAGCTACGACTGGGCGTTCAGCGAGAATTGGATCATGAGCGCAGGTGCGCAAGCGACAATGGCCAAATCCGCAACCAAGGTGAATTATCTGTACCCCCAAAACGGTGTTTATGAACTCGACAACAGCAGTCTTGGCGACAATTTGCAAAAAGAGCGCCGCTTTTCGGTCTTTGCCGAGACATTCAACACTGTGTTCGACAGCATCCAGATTGATTTCACACTGGAGCTCGAATATTTCAAATCAGACTACGACGAAAACGGCGCCAAATCAACACTTTGGGACGAATGGATGCTATACCCCAGCCTATCGGTGGCGTGGCCGCTCAAACGCGATATGATACAACTTTCGATTTCCACATATAAGGATTACCCCACATACTGGAACCTCAGCCCGCACGCCTCACAAATGAACCCATACAAATTCTTTATTGGAAACCCGACTCTGAAACCGTCAACCAATTATAATGTCAACTTGGCGTATATTCTAAAAAAGCAACACACTATTGAAGCATATTGCATTTACGCGAAAGATTATATGTCGGAAATACCATATCAGAATGCCGAAGAGCTGAGGAATTACTACCAGACTGTAAATTTCGATTTTGGCTTTTGTTTTGGCGTCGGTGGCGAATTCCCGTTCCATATCGGATTTTGGGAACCAACGTTATCTGGCAATCTGTTTTATGACAGAGAGAAAATGTCTGATTTTCATAACACATCTTTCGATAGAGATATATTTATGATTTCGGTCGAAGCAAACAACACCTTCACCGTGTCAGAAAAACCCGATTTGAAATTCACTCTCGACGCGGCTTATATCTCCAAAGGCATTCAAGGCATTTTCGACATTAGCTCCATGTACAATCTCGAAATTGGCATGAAATGGGGCATTCTGAAGAATTTGATTTTCACTGCCAAATGGTCCGACATTTTTGAACATTGGGCGCCCTACCCCGCCACAGTCAAATTCAACGGTCAGTACAACAAGTTGGACCAGAGCTTGTTCAACAAGTTTAATGCATCACTTGTCTGGCGCATTGGCGGTTTCAAGGCCAAAGATGTGGAAATAACCAATACTGATAGGATGCAGAGGTGATTTGATGGGTACGATGCAACGACAACCATTTATACAAATTTAGCTAAACAGCGTCTACAAACGCAAAACATAGAACAATGTAATGAGATTTCGCTTTCCTCTTATATTACAAGCAGATTCAAGTGATTGTGGTGTTGCAAGCCTTGCCATGATTTCGCGCTACTATGGCATGAATATCGATTACGACGCATTGCGGGAGCAATGCCAGGTGTCGCGCATAGGCATCAGCATGTACACAATAAATGTCGAGGCACAAAAATTGGGATTCGAGACAAATGCCGTGCAACTGTCGTTCGAATCGCTGCGCACAGAGGCACAACTGCCGTGCATCGCATTCTGGAATCAGGAGCACTTTGTGGTTGTATACCGTATAAACAAACGCAAAGTGTTTGTCGCCGATCCTGGAAAGGGACTCCTATCCTACTCCCACTCCGAATTCCAGAAGAACTGGTGCTGCGAGGATGAAGAGGGCTTTGCCCTGCTGCTAAATCCGAAAAACATAACAATTGGCAGCAGCACTCGCAATAATAAGACAGCATTACAACAACTCCTGCAATATGCGAAAAAACAAAAACTCGACCTTTTAAAGGCTGCAACACTGCTTTTGGTGGCAAGCCTGCTGCAATTGGTTATTCCATTTCTAACACAAGCCGTTGTTGATGAGGGCGTTGAGCCAAAAAACGTCAATATGCTGATTGCAATATTGCTTGCTCAAGGTGGATTGATCATGGGTCGCACCTTAGCCGATTTCGGCCGGCAATGGATCACACTCAAAATAAGCGCATATATAAACATTTCAATAATTTCAGATTTCATTGACAAATTGTTACACCTGCCCATCCCGTTTTTCGAGACCAAAAACACCGCCGACATCATTCAGCGCATTTTCGATTTCGAACGAATCGACAATTTCATAACGCAATACTCGATGTCGTTCCTGTTTTCGGTGGTTTCTTTCTTGGTGTTCGGTGTTGTGCTAGCTGTCTATTCAACAAAAGTACTCATCATCTTCCTGATAGGCAGCGCATTATATATAAGTTGGATTCTACTTTTTGTCGGTCGGCGGCGGGTTTTGGACAACACTCGTTTCGATCGTATGTCGCGTACGCAACTCAACTCCATTGAAATTGCCGAAGGTGCGTCGGAAATTCGCTTGCGCGACAGTCAGACATATTTCAAGGATAAATGGCGCAACGCGCAGGAGCTAGTCTACGACATTCATTTCAAGAGCCTCAGACTTGAACAACATAGCGGATTGGGCGCAACTGCAATCAACGAATCGAAAAATCTGCTGATGACTTTTGCCGTAGCGTCGATGGTGATCAACGGACATCTCACATTAGGCACAATGCTTGCCGTACAATATATTATAGGTGAGATGAACAGCCCGCTCGACCAAATGGTGGAATTTGTCAACCGCTGGCAAGACACAAAATTAAGCCTTGAACGCATTGCCGACGTCACCAGCAAATCTGACGAAAAAGAAAACGCCTCAATCCCCACACTCGAATCGGGTGGCGAAGGCATAATTGTAAAAAATGTGTCGTTCGCCTATAATTCCGCTCCCAACGATTTGGTTCTCAACAATATCAACATTCATATTCCTAAAGGGAAAATAACTGCGATTGTCGGTTCGAGTGGCAGTGGAAAATCAACACTTTTGAAACTTATTTTGCAGTATTACAATCCCAAACAAGGTTGCATATACATCAATGACACCAAAAACGGGCAGCTTACAACCAACCAATTCCGGCGGCTGTGCGGCTGCGTGATGCAGGATGGGTATATCTTTTCTGACACCATCGCCCGAAACATTGTAATGAACGATGCCGATGAGGAAATCGACTACGAACGCCTGGTGTCAGCGGCAAAGTCAGCCTGCATTCTCGATTTCATTGAGTCGTTGCCCATCGGCTTTATGACAAAAATAGGAATGGCAGGAGTTGAATTTAGCAAAGGCCAAAAACAGCGACTGCTGATAGCTCGCGCCATATATGCCAATCCTGAATACCTGTTTTTTGACGAAGCGACCAACTCACTTGACACCGTAACAGAAAAACTCATAACCGACAATCTACAAAATATTTACAACGGACGAACTGTGGTTGTGATTGCTCACCGCCTGAGCACTGTCCGTAATGCCGACCAAATAATAGTGTTAGACCAAGGCAAAATTGTTGAAACAGGAACCCACGAAGCACTTGTGGCCAAACGAGGCCAATACTACAACCTGATACAAAATCAATTGGAACTGGAATCTTAGCAAAATAACGCTTGATAGATTCCTGCCATAAGAAAGACAAACGCTCGGCACGCACACATAAAAAAAATACAGGCATCCAAATTGGACGCCTGCATTTTTTAAGAAGCTGTATAAATCCAACCTATAAAGCCATTTTTTCCAAATTGGCACTGATTTGCAGTTTGCGATCCGTAGTCGCCTGCTTGTTCAATTCAATCCTGATTTTGTCATCTACTATCAAGAAATTAATGCACGATCCGTTCTTCAACGCTCCCGGACGGTCTGATACAATGAGAGATGGAGCTGTCCCCAATTTGGCAAGCACAGATTCCAGTTTATCCGCCTTGCTATCAGCAAACGACAAATAAAGAATGTGGCATTTCGAAATCTCGTCAATCGACTTCACTCCCACCGTTGTAATTGGTTGCGAACCCACAGTGCGGCTTGCTGTATACGTTTTAAGCTGGTTCAGCACTTCATTTTGATTCACCACACAAATAATAAAATCACCAGATTTCTCACTTGCCGGCCATTCTATCTCCTTTGTGAAGTTGACAATGAACAAAGCCTTGTAACGCGCATCTTGAGCGACACATACGCTTACGCTAACGATTGCAAAAAATAGAATTATTATACGTTTCATAACATTACACTTCATTAGATTTTCCTTTAACAGAAACTGCAATAAAAGTACTAAAAAACATCAAACACAAACATATATCAGTTTTTTTTTTACAAAAAACATTTTTTTCTCTCCCCAATGGCTGACATTTTTAGACAAAATGATCAATATTATCTATAAATGTACTAGTTGCACACGCAGATAAGAAGACACAAAATTTGGTTTTATTGCGAATTGAGAGTTATTTTGCACCATATAAAAAAATGGTATGGAAATCAATTTAGACAATATCAAAAAAATGATACCGTGCATATTAACTTCGGTTTTTATGCTCATTATCCCGTGTATCTGGGCCGATGATGCAATGTTGGACGCATCTCTCCTGCCCCGTCAGTTAGCTTTATCGGTATTTTTGCTTGCCGCAATACCAATTCTGGCGCTCTTTGTTGTCAAGGGCGGACGGTTTAGCTTCAATCGCATTGAAACTGTCATTTTTGGCTGCATGCTACTGTTCATGCTCACTCATATTGTTTCGTGTGTCAACGCCATCAACGGACATGAGGCATTCTTTCATCTATCTAAAGAGTTTCTATTCTGCTATTGGTTCTTTTTCGTTTACCAGATGCTGAAAGACAACCAGCAAATGCGCGACATTCTAATAAAAACCATCACGATTGTAAGCGCCATATTCATCGGCATAGCATATGTGCAACTGATGAATTCCGACTTCAGCGAATACCGAGCTGCCACTAATCATCGGTCATACTATCTGAGCCGGATAATGGAGGACGTTTATTCAACATGCTCTAATAAGAATTTGCTGGCATCCTTGCTATTTTTCACATTACCATTATCTATATATCACATTGTCAACGTCAAACGGCACTGCACTGCATCAGTTGTATGGTTTGGTTTGAGCCTTATGATTGCCATTGCAAATTTGACATTGATTGTGATTCTACTATCACGCACGGCTATTGGTGCACTGACAATATCAGTAGGTGTGGCTTGTATTCTGCTGTACGTGTACATCCTGTACATTAAACCACACAAGACCGGCCAGGCCTCCAGCAAACGGTCCAAAGCAATAATGATTGCCGCTCCAATGATCTTGTTGGCAACCATCGTTGCATTTATTTATTCGACCGACACCCAGATAGAGAAGGCCTTTACCGAGCGTTTGGCACTGACCATCAATCCTGAAAAATATGGTTACAAAGACAATCAGCACGGCGAATCGTCGCTGGCAATGCGCAAAATCATATGGGGCAAAACCATAGATATGATAAAAGAGCATCCGCTTATTGGCTCCGGTCCGGGTCAGTGGCAGATTTTGATTCCTAAATATGGTGTTGACGAGTTCAACGAGCAGTTGCGCGAAGGCTCGCTGACTTTTCAACGCCCACACAATGATTATCTTTGGATTGCATCAGAAGTTGGTGCTTTTGGATTGCTTGCATTTGTAATATTCCAAATAGTCGTCATATTCGTTGGCATTCGCAACATTAAACAAGCCAGCGACATAAAATCGCTATCTTTCAACATCTTAGCCGTATCAGCTTTAATTGGTTGGATATTTGTCATGATGTTAGACTATGCGCACGAACGTGTTGAGCACAATCTGATTGTACTGGCCATCAGCGCCATTGTATTGGCGGAAAACACTCGCAACGAAAAACCGGGCAAACAGATTGGTCTTGCTGCCTCTGCCGCTATTATCACATGCTGCGCGGCAATAGCCATCATAGGGTTTGTTCAGTCGATGCAATTCTATAATGGTGAGAAATCCAGCCGCAAAATCATGGAAAATTATTATGACCAAGACTGGCAAAAATTGATTTTGATGACGCGCAAATCTGATAGTCAGCCGTACACCATTAATAACTACTCGGCACCGATACTGTTCTATCGTGGTGTAGCCCTCTCGGTAACCAACAACGACAAAGCTGCCATTACCGCATTTAGCAAAGCTCTGGAGTTCGCCCCGTACCACATCCTCACGCAATCAGCGCTCGGCACATCGTACATTAGAGCCGGACTAAACGACGAGGCCATTAAATCATGTGAACTGACATTAAAAATGTCGCCTAAAAACCATGCAGCACTCTTCAACATAGCCATTGCGTACTACAACAAAAAAGATTTCAAGCAAGCATACAACTATATTTCACAACTTCCAATCGATCACGCAGGTCAGCCTGATAACTTCAAAAGTGCTTTCTTGAACATTACCAAACTTGCTGTGTACGAGGATCGGGGACGGTACAACGTAGCGAATCTCTCTGCCTGGCTGAATAATGACAATAAAGTCTTGGCCACAATCAAAAAAACACAAGCTGAAAATTGTAGCCTTGAAGAGACTCTAATAAAAGAGCTTGGAGCAAGATAGCACTAGGATTGATTGATTTGCCTAATTAAAAAGGCTGTTTCATTCACTTTACCACCATCCGACGTTCAATCCGGCCATCGGTGCTGATAATCTCCACAATGTGCAGTCCGTCAGCCATTTGACTTACGTTGATACTTGCCGATGTGTTTCCGCCGACAATCTTTTCGGTTTCCAAAACACCGCTTGTGCTGAAAATTCTCACAATAGAAATCGGACGGTCGTTTTCAATGTAAATGGTTGATTTGACGGGATTTGGATAAATCAAAGCCGCAGTTGACCTAAGATTGCTCATTGCAGTTGTATCATTCTCAACCGCAGTGTTTTCGTGCTTGGTGTATAGCTTTTTTGCAAGGTCGGCGGCGCGGTTCAGCCCGTACAGGTTCTCGGCGGCCAGCACGGCAAACGTCACGTGAGTGGTGTCTTTCGGGTTGATTGTCAGCTGGTTGTTCGAGAGCATCAGAGCAAGGTCGATGTCGAAGCTTGTCGATTCTGACCGCGACTGGTTCATAGCAAGCCATTTTTGCTCGTCGGTAAAATCGTCTTTAATGTTGATGCTGCCGCCCTTCTCGCTGATTTCGAAAGCGTAAGGCGTGGCCTTCCCGTTGCTAATCAAGCAAATACCGCCATAAAGTCCGATGTTGCCGGTGTTGTAGATGTAGGCCAACTTCCGAGCGGCGTCGTACTCAATTTTGTTGGTGAGGCTGTTCACAATGTCCCAGTCGAAGTAAAGTCCGATGGCGGCGTTGGGCGAGCCGTCGTTGCGCGAGCAGACAATAGAGTAGTCGCAAATCATTGCGGTGGGCAGGTTCTGGCTGTCGAAAATAAAATCCTGCAAAATCTCAATGCCGTAGATATTGTTCGGTTTAATGGTTGATTTTATGTGCGTTACGCCACCGATAACTTGGGCTGTCGGTCGGCCGGTCGTGGCCGAAAACTGGTTGTCGGTTTGGAATGCGCTTGCAATTTTCGAACTGTCGAAAGCGAAAATCAGGGCGCCGTCGCTCAGCAGATTCTGCTTTTTCTGGTAGATGAAGCCGAAGCCTTTTTGCGCCTCGTAATCGTAGATGCCAATTTTGCCATTGTCGGCAATGGTGGTTTGCATCTGCCCCCATTCAACATCTCTAAACGATGGATTTACAGTTAGTTCCACAATCTGAGATGCCGAATATCCGTCAGCTTCGAACTTGAACCGGAGCGGCACAATGGCGTTGTCACCGAGATTGTTGGCTATTGTTGCGGTAAAAATCGGGGAGTCAGTGCTTTGCATCTCGCCAATTTGGGCGGTTCCCCACGTGCCGTTCAGCACATCGATGCTATTATCTGGCGAATCGAGCGTAATTATCACGTTTTCAGCCTTTTTAAGATAGTTGCAAACAGTGAGTTTGATTTCAATCTGGTCGCCCGACACAAAATCATTGTCATCGCTCAAAAACTTGCAGTCGGTGATGCGAAGTGACGGCGAGGTGCTGTCTGTCAAGGCTCGCAGCACATTGATGCGTCCCGAACCCATCTTGCCCGCATATTGGGCGTTGGCTGGGATGGTGTCGATATTATCAGCCGTAACGCGCAACAATTCTGCCACTTGCACGGCTGTGAGTGTCGGCTTGACCGCCCAAACAAGCGCGGCGGCACCCGAAACGAGCGGTGCGGCAAACGATGTGCCGTTGCTCATCTGATAGCTGCCCGATGTTGTGGTGAAGACGTTCTCGCCAGGTGCGGCAATGTCCACGCGGGTGTTGTAGGTTGAGCTTTTCCATTTTGTGTCGGTTGAGTTTGACGCGCACACGCTAAACACTCCGTCGCACGAGGCTGGGTAGTATCTGACGTCGGTTCCGGTGTTGCCTGCCGCTGCAATTACCAGACAACCACGGCTTTGCGCATATTTAATCACATCGTCGCAGAGCAGATTCTTGGCTTGCGAGCCCCACGAGCAGTTGATGATTTGGCAGCCGTGGTCGGCGGCGTACACAATGCCCTCGTAGCAAGCCGTGAGCGAGCCATTCTCGTTGGCGGCCTTGATTGGCAGAAACTTGGTTTTATAGCCGACACTGGCCACTCCAATGCCGTTATTGGTTGTGGCACAAGCCATTCCGGCCACGTTGCTGCCGTGGTGGTTGGCCGAGCTGATTGGATTATTGTCATTTTCGCCCAAATCCCAGCCTCGGTAGTTGTCAATGTAGCCGTCGTTGTCATCGTCGATGCCATTGATGGGGTCGGCGTGGTTCAGCTTGATGTTGTCGGCCAAATCCTCGTGATAGACATCAACACCAGTGTCAACAATGCCGATGACAATATTGGTATCTCCCTGCGTAATCTCTTGAGCCTCAAGTGTTTTTGTAATGTTCATAAAGTATTGTCGGCCGAGATTCGGGTCGTTGGGAACGCCCAAGGGCTCAGGAATCCAGTATGGTTCGGCATACTCAACATCCTCGCTTTGCGCAAGTTTTTTTGCCACCACAATCGGGTTTTCATCTCCTTTGTATTCAATTAGATAGATGCGACTCAACTCTGCCGAGAGGTTGTCTCTCTTGCTTGCCGCAAACATTCTGTTTGCACGTAGAGCTTTGGCGTGACACAGATTTTCGAACTGCGCAGTGCGGTCGGTGGCAGCCTTCGCGTTGCTGTACTTAACCACAATAATATCAGGCCGATAGTTTGCCTCTTGTGCTTGCAGGCTGGCCGCACACAAAACGCCCGCAATCGACAGCACAGCGGTGCGCCATATTTTTGCAAGCTTGATTTCCAGTTGAAGAAGATGTCCCGTCATATCGCTTTCTGTTAACGAATCACAAATTTAAGCTGTGTGCGATAAAATCGAGCGGCCAAAGACAAAATTCGGCAATATTTTGATAATCTGCCGATTTGGTGTTGTCAGCGTTTCTTTGAAAGCACTAAATCAGCATCTTCCGCAACTCGTCGCACGCTTTTTCAGGATTCTCGCGGTCGAAGTTGAAGACATTGAATCCAAAGTCGGCGGCCGCAACGGTGTTCACGGGTTTGTCGTCGATGAAAAGCGTTTCGGCGGGGGTGAGCCCGAACTTGTTGGAAATCAATTCGTAGATGGCGCGTTCGGGTTTAATCAGATTGTAGTAGCACGAAATCACTTCGCCATCGAACTCGTTGAGAATCGGGTATTTGCGGAAATCTGCAATAAACTCAAACGACATATTCGACAGCACAAACAGCTTGTAACCAGCCTTTTTCAGTTGTCCAATCAGTTCGCTTGTGGCTGCCACGGGGCGTGTTTGCGCAATGGCTTCGTGCAGAATCTCATCGCAGTGATTATAAGGCATTTGCATCACTTCAGTCATAGTCAGAACCATCTCTTCCCACGTGAGCGTGCCACGGTCGAACTCAAGCCAGAAATGCGGAGTTGGGGTGGCGTGAATGATTTTCCAAAATGCAAGCAAATCGTTGGAACACAACCGTTTGTCGCGCGAAAAAACAACACCGCCCAAATCAAAAATTACGTTTTTCATTACTCGCTGATACTCTTTTTCTTACTGAAAATGCCGCCAGTGGCCTTGCCGAACAGTTTCACAAAATCTTTCTCGATAGCCGTTATTATCGGTTTCTGAATCTCGTCGTTGTAGATGATGCTGAGCGATGCCGGCTGTACTTCGATGTTTAGCATATCGTTGAAAATCACCGGCTCACCGTCGATATGAGCGATTATCGGGTGGTTGGTGTCGATTTCCACTTTGCGTGCCCTGATAATCTCAATGAATTTAGATTTGTGCATTGTGCGGTTGAAGAGCCGCGCGCCCACGGCCGGTGCTTCAACTTTCGGAAATTCCGACAGAATGCAGATGTCAACCAGGCCGTCGTCAATCTTTGCTTCGGGCGAGATGAGCGCGTTGTTGCCGAACTGCGCCGAGTTGGCAAGGCTAATCATAAAAGCGTTGCGGAACATCGGTTTTCCGTCGGCCACAATCTTGTAAGCCTGCGTTTTATAGTGCTGAAACTCGGTTGCGGCGATTTTTACATACGGAATCGAGCCGCGCTTGCCGTTTTTCGCGAATTTGTGAGCCACATGCGCATCGAACCCAACGCCCGATACGTTGACCGACAGTTCATTGTTAATCTTCACAGTATCAATGCGTTCGGTCAGTTGCTTATTGATGACTTTTATGGCTTCGTCCATATCCATCGGAATGTTCAGATGTCGCGCCAGTCCGTTGCCCGAGCCTACGGGAATAATGCCCATTGTGGTTTCGCTGCCCGTCAGCCCTTTCACCACTTCGTTCACCGTTCCGTCGCCGCCCACGGCAATCACGTATTTGTAGCGCCCAATGGCTTCGCGGCTCAGTTCGGTGGCGTGGCCGGCGTGTTGCGTGTACACGATTGTAGGATTGAAAAGGCTGTAATTCAATGTCTTTTCAAGATTTTTGTTCAGCTTTTTCTGCTTTCCGGTTCCCGAAATGGGGTTTACTATGAAAAGAATTTCTTCGGCCATTTTTTTTCTGCAAATTAACGAATTTTATTTCGTTTTGCCGACAACTCATTGTTTTGCATCCGTGTGTTGTACTGCTGAATGATGCCTTTCAAAAGTTGCAGGTTTTGCTCATCAGCCTTGTTTTTAGACAGATACGTATTGCGATTGCGCAGCAGTTCATCGGCTTCGGCTTTGTATCGTTTCAGGCTTTCGCCGATGGAAACAAATTGGTAGCCGTTGGCATAGCGGTCGATGCCGTCGTTCTGATGTAACTTTTTGATTTCCATCGATGTTGTGAACTCATCGCCGTCGAAAATCACGCACCGTTCGTCGTCGATAATCTGATAAAGTCCGTTCAGATAGCTCACCGAAACTCGTGGTGCGGCGCTGTCGAACAGGCTGTTGCCGAAGGCCACATAAGGCTCGTCGCAGCCCACGTAGTCGAGAATGGTGGGCATAATGTCGATTTGCTGCGCGGTGCGGGTGTAGATGCCGTGCATTGTGCTGTCCGACGGGCAGATAAATATCAGTGGCACAGCATAATGCCCCACTGTCGATTGGTAGAATTCCGATTCCGACTGCGCTGTGTGGTCGGCCGTCAGCACAAAAAGCGTGTTGTTGTACCAGTCTGTTTTCGCAGCCGACTCAAAGAATCGCCCCAGAGCGTAATCGGCATAGCCAATGCTCTCTAAATTAATCAGATGCCCTTTCGGGAAACGGCCTTTGTGCTGCTCGGGAATGGTGTAGGGGTGGTGCGAGCTCAGGGTGAACAGCCCGGCCACAAACGGTTGCTTGAAAGTCGAAAGCTCGCTAACCATAAACTGCTCAAACGGCTCGTCGAAAATGCCCCAATAGTTGTCGGAATCGCCCTTGTCGGGATACTCGTTAAAGCCGTAGTAGCGCTCGAATCCGGCAAGGCTCGTAAAACTGTCGAAGCTCATTGTGCCGTTCGCACCGCCGTGGAAGAAGGCCGATGTGTAGCCTTGCCGGCCAAGCAGGGTGGCGATGCCGTCAATTTGGTTCGATGCGTATGTCGATGTGATGAACGCCTTGTCGAGCAGTGCAGGCAGCGATGCCATCACCGACGGCATTGCTTCAATTGAGCGTTTGCCGTTGGCGTACGCGTTTGTGCAGTAAAGACCTTGGCGCATCAGCGAGTCAAGGCAAGGCGTGTAGCCTGTTTTCGAGTTGTTGAGCAGAGCGCTGTATTCGCGGCCGAAACTCTCTAAAATAATGATAACCACATTCTTGCCCTTGCCGACGGCAGTGCTGTCGGGCGCGTGAAGTGGTGTGTAAATCTGCTCTAGTTCATCTTCGGTGAAGTAGTTATATTGTGATAACGTGCTGTTGCCCAATGTTTTGAAGATTGTGAACGATGAATTCAGAATCAGCGGCATCCGCTCGGGCGTGGTGTATTTGGCAGCCGCCATAATGCGCAGCGGTTTCTCGCCAAAACTTCCGCGCGATGCTATTGCAGTAATTGCTATAATCAGCAGAGCCACAATACTTTGTGCTGCATATTCAAGCGGAGTGCAGCGTTGCCTTTCAACGGGCTTGTGATTGGGATAAAGCCAGACAAACAGCGCCGCCGTGGCCGCAAATAGCAGAAACAGTGGCCAATAGTCGGTGAAGAATCGCGGCAGAAGCGTCAGAAAATCATCGCCCATCCATTCGGGTGTGAAAATGTCGGCCGTGAGCCGTTTCTCTTCCCACTCGTAGAATTTGCAATCCACAAAATTGCACGCAAGAATCGCAATATTTGTAATTAAAAAGATGATTTTCAGTATTTTCTGATAGATTTGATTGTCTAAAATCCGGCTCACCGGAACAATGCTCATCAGCACAAACAGCATATTGGCCAGCGCAATCGACACCATATCGAAATGCAGCCCGTAGAGCAAATGCAAGACTAACTCGCTGAATGACAAACAAAAATGGCTGCTATTCATTGCATAGAACAGCAGCCTTGTGGCAGTCATAAAGACGAATATCAGAAGTATCCTTTTTGCAAATAACTTTATGTTAGTCAGATAGTTCAGCATCAACTCAAGAAACTCAGCAAGATACCAGCGGCAATGGCGCTACCGATGACGCCAGCCACGTTGCAGCCCATTGCGTGCATCAGCAGGTGGTTGCTCTTATCGAACTCAAGGCCAACAACTTCCGAAACGCGCGCGCTGTCGGGCACAGCTGAAACACCAGCGTTGCCAATGAGCGGGTTGATTTTGTTGCCTTCCTTCAGGAACAGGTTGAAGAACTTCACGAACAGCACACCGCCGCAGGTTGCAATCACAAACGATATTGCGCCCAGTGCGAAGATGCCTATCGATTTGGCTGTCAGGAAGGTGGTTGCTTGCGTTGAAGCGCCCACGGTCAGGCCGATAAGGATTGTCACAATGTCGATGAGCGGACCGCGTGCGGTGTCGGCCAGGCGTTTGGTTACCGTGCTCTCTTTCAGCAGGTTGCCGAAGAAAAGCATACCCAGCAGCGGCAGACCCGACGGAACCAGAAGGCAGGTGAGCAGCAGACCGATAATCGGGAACATAATGCGCTCGGTTTTTGAAACGGCGCGAGGCGGTTTCATTTTAATGGTGCGCTCTTTCTCTGTTGTCAGCAGTTTCATAATCGGCGGCTGAATCACCGGCACAAGCGCCATATACGAGTAGGCCGATATTGCAATGGCGCCCATAAGGTCGGGGGCCAGTTTCGACGAAAGGAAGATGGCTGTCGGGCCGTCGGCACCGCCAATGATGCCGATTGCACCGGCCTCAGCCGATGTGAATCCGAGCGCCAAGGCAATCGCGTAAGCGCCGAAAATACCTAGCTGAGCGGCACCGCCCACCAGAACCAGTTTCGGGTTCGAGATGAGCGCCGAAAAGTCGGTCATCGCACCAATACCCAAAAATATCAGTGGCGGGTAAACGCCTTGTAAAACGCCGAAATGCAAGTAGTTAAGCACACTGCCGCTCTCGTAGATGCCGATTTTCAGACCAGGCGCGAAGGCAATGTTGCCAATGATGATGCCGAAACCGATTGGCAGCAGCAGCATCGGTTCAAATTCCTTCGCAATGGCTAAATAGATGAAAACCAGACCTACGGCAATCATCACAAGGTGGCCGATGGTCATATTGGCGAAGGCTGTGTATGAGAAGAATTGTGCTATATGTTCGAGCACAAATGATATGAATCCGTGTTCCATTAGTGGATTTTCTATTTGTAAATCAATGGATTAATCCTATTGCTATTCAATGACAATCAATGCGTCGCCTTCCATCACCGAGTCGCCTTTGTGTTTGGCAATGCTCTTAACCATGCCGTCTTTCGGCGAGTCGATGTTGTTTTCCATCTTCATCGCTTCAAGCGTGAGCAGGTGCTGACCAGCGGTCACGGTGTCGCCAACGTTCACTTTCACGTCCAGAATCACACCAGGCAGCGGGGCTGTCACAGCGTTATCGCTGACGGCTGTACGCGTTTGTTTCACAATGGTTTGAGTCTCACTCGATGATGATTTGACTACAGGCCGTGCCACATTTGCGCGCGGTGTGTTTGCTATTTTTTGTTTCGAGTTGTCGATTTCAACATTGTAGATGACGCCGTTGACTTGTATTTGCGCCTTATTGTCAATGATTTCAAGGACTTCGGTATCGTAGTTGTTACCGTTGATTATAAAATTGAACTTTTCCATATCCCAAAAGTTTTTTTTTCGTTTTTAGAATGACGATAAACCGCCAGGACGCTTGCGCAGACCATATATTTTTGAACTCCACGGCGAGTAGTTTCTCGACACTTTGTGCATCGTCAGAACGGTGTACTCATCGTCGTGCTCTTGTTTGCTAAGCAAGAATAGTGCCAAAGCGATTGCTGCGTTCACTTCATTTGATGCTTCTTCGCCCGTTTCGGCGTTTTTGGCCACAAACGGCTTGTCTTTTTTCTTGCGTGTGGCTATTCGGCCGACAATCTTAAAACAGCAGTAAAGTGTTGCCAATGAACCAAGTACAATGGTCATGGCAATCATTGCCATGCCTGCGCCGAACGGGTCGAGCGACTTGAATTGGTCAACTTCGCCCGCAAACGGTTCGAACCAGTTGCTCGAGTTCGGTGTGGGCAGATTCTTGGTTGTCCACACTTCGCCGCCGTCTGTTTCGCGGCTCAGCGACATGTCGGCTGTCATTGCGGGAAGCGCAACGCTGTCGATTATGGTGCGGCCGTTGCCGTCGAACAGCGCAATCATTCGGCTGTTTTTCAGGTTGAAGGTCAGATGGTGCACGCCAACCGATTTGTCGCCTGTGGCATACAATATAAAGTAACTGCGCGGTGCGATTGTCGCATCGGGACTTTTGGCGATGCGGCTCTTTGTCGGATTGCCCATATCGTCGGTCAGGAACAGCCCGCTCAGGTTGACGGTGTTGTACGATGTGTTGAAAATCTCAATCCATCCCACATGGTTTCCGTAGTCGTCCACCACGCTCGAGTCGTTGAAAACCATCACTTCGTTTATCCGCAAATCTGACGCGTTTTGGGCGGATGCCGCAACGCAGGCCGACAGAGCAATAATTAGTGTTAATATTCGTATCGGCTTCATTTACAATGGAATGTTTGAGTGTTTCTTTGCGGGAACAGAATCTTTCTTTGTGGCGAGCACTTGCAGTGCGCGAATCACACGGAAGCGGGTGTTGCGCGGCTCAATCACGTCGTCAAGGTAGCCCATTTGAGCGGCCA
This sequence comes from uncultured Bacteroidota bacterium, assembly GCA_946186925.1. GTDB lineage: Bacteria > Bacteroidota > Bacteroidia > Bacteroidales > SZUA-534 > RUG13583. Next base: position 17,172 of record CAMHPA010000038.1, read on the forward strand.
CATACGGGTTCGAGAACTTGTCTGTGTACTCGTCTTCGGCCTGCTTGATGTAGGCGGCTTTCTCGTCGGCGTCTTCTATCTTGCTGATATTCTTGCCTTCAAGAATCTCAACCGCACCTTTGGCACCCATCACGGCAATCTCAGCCGACGGCCATGCGTAGTTGATGTCGCCGCGAAGGCCCTTTGAGCCCATCACAATGTAGGCGCCGCCGTAAGCCTTGCGCAGGATGACGGTGATTTTTGGCACCGTGGCCTCGCCGTAGGCGTAGAGCAGTTTGGCGCCGTGCGATATGATGGCGTTGTATTCCTGACCTGTTCCAGGAAGGAATCCAGGCACATCAACAAGTGTTACAATCGGAATATTGAAGGCGTCGCAGAAGCGGATGAAGCGAGCGGCCTTGCGGGCAGCGTTGCTGTCGAGCACACCCGCCATGAACGACGGCTGATTGGCCACAATGCCCACCGATGCGCCGTTGAAGCGTGCGAAACCTACAATTATGTTCTTTGCAAAATTCTCCTGAACTTCCATGAAATCGCCGTTGTCGATAATGGCCAGAATAACGTCTTTCATATCGTACGGCGTGTTCGGGTTGTCGGGGATAATCTCGTTGAGTGAGTCCTCAAGGCGGTTGATTGGGTCGTTGCATTCAAGCAGCGGCGCCTCCTCAAGGTTGTTCTGCGGCAGGAACGAGAGCAGACGACGGATTGCCATCAAGCCTTCTTCCTCATTCTCCGAAACAAAGTGGGCAACGCCCGATTTCGATGTATGTACTTGAGCGCCACCAAGTTGTTCTTCGTTAACAACTTCGCCCGTAACGGTTTTCACAACCTTCGGGCCAGTCAGGAACATATAACTTGTGTCTTGATTCATAAAGACAAAGTCGGTGATAGCAGGCGAGTAAACCGCACCGCCTGCGCAAGGCCCGTATATTGCTGATATTTGGGGAATTACACCCGAAGCAAGAATATTGCGCTCGAAAATGTTGGCGAAGCCAGTGAGCGAGTTCACGCCTTCTTGAATACGCGCGCCGCCCGAGTCGTTGATTCCGATGACGGGTGCGCCAACCTTCATGGCCATATCCATCACCTTGCAAATCTTCTGCGACATGGTTTCCGACAGCGAGCCGCCGAACACCGTAAAGTCTTGAGCGTAAATGTAAACCACGCGTCCGTCGATGGTTCCGTGGCCAGTTACAACGCCATCGCCCATAAATTTCTGTTTGTCCATTCCGAAGTTTGTGCAGCGGTGGCTCACAAACATATCGAACTCTTCAAAACTGCCTTCGTCGAGCAGCATGTTGATGCGTTCGCGGGCTGTGAATTTGCCTTTTTCGTGTTGCTTGTCGATTCGCGCAACACCGCCTCCAACTTTGGCCTCGGCTCTTTTCTTAATCAGCCCTCCAATTTTGTCTTTATTCGTCATTTTGTTTATGTTAGATTTTCTTGATATACAAGTTATAGTGCATGCAGAAGCATTGCAAGCCCCCATTGCAACCTACATTTAGTTACATATTCTGTGCCAAACCGCCCACATGCCTTGATTTTTTATTGACACAAGCTCTGTTCTAGTGGTCTTCACACCAATATAATTCTATTTGACTATCAAAAAGATGATAGTATTTAAAACGTTTGTGGAAAATATGGTTTTGCGCTTATTTTTTACACCATCACCGCGCTCGAATCAACCCATCAGATGTTCTATAAGTATCTTCAAACCTATACAAATAAGGACAATACCACCAACAAGCCCGAAATTGAACTTGCAGACGCGCTTGAAATATACGCCAAGATAGACCCCGGCAATAGTGAGTACAAACGATACAGCGGCAATAATCAGCGCCGGCACAAACAACGCATTCTGCATAAGCCCCAAATCAACACCAACAACAAGAGCGTCGATACTGGTTGCCACCGCCAGTTCAAATAGCGTCTTAATGCGCGTGACATCAATCGGCTTGCTCTCGTCGCCGGACAACGACTCACGAATCATTCCGCCTCCAATGATAGCCAGCAAAACAAAGGCCACCCAATGGTCGAACGCTTGAATAAGATGCGCCACACTGCCCCCCGTCAGCCAGCCAAGCACAGGCATTAGTCCTTGAAAACCTCCAAAAAATAGTGCCATAAGCAACACCGTTCGGAACCGCGGCCTATCTGCCGCCACACCCGTGGCAACCGACACCGAGAAACAATCCATGGCAAGCGCAACTGCAATAATGAAAATATCGAAAATGCCCATACAAACGCTAATTTGCCGCAAATATATGGATTTAGTTGCTCGAGAACAGGTTACACCTCTCCTATTTTTCTTTATCCATTCACCATTTTTTATAATTTTGCGGCTCGAAAAACATGGTTATGCAATTCAATTCCGGAAACAAGGGCGGCCGTCGTGATAACCGTAGCGACTACCGCAGAAACTCAAGCAACTCAAGGTCTTACGACAGAAAGCCTAACTCAAGGCACGACAAGCCGTACAGTGCAAGCAATGATAGTGATGACGACCGTCAGCAACGCGGGTACCGTTCAGGTAATAGCCGTTTGGGAGGCAATCGCCACAGCGATAACCGACTCGAAGAAAAACGCTATACCGGCAACAACCGGACAGGCGACAATCGCTTTAGCGAAAAGCGGGGATTCCGCAGCCAGCCGAAATGGCAGCAAGATGGTGACGAGAACACCCAAAATCAGTGGGCTGACCGTCACTCGCGTTTCCAGCACCCACAAAACAGCGACGGGAAATACCGTAAACCATATCGCCGCAACAGCGACAACAACAGCTCATCATCGTTTAGCGAGGACAAAGGCGTACGTTTGAACCGCTATATTGCCAACGCAGGCGTATGCAGCCGCCGCGACGCCGAGCAATACATCACCGCCGGGGTGATATCAATCAACGGCAAGATTGTGACCGAACTGGCCACCAAAGTATATTATGGTGATGTTGTAAAATTCAACGGCGCACCTCTGATGCCGGAACGCAAAACATACATTCTGCTCAACAAGCCGAAAGACTACGTGACCACCACCGACGACCCGCATGCCGAAAAAACCGTGATGGATTTGATTGACAACGCCGGCAAAAACCGCGTCTACCCTGTCGGCCGCCTCGACCGCGCCACAACAGGCTTGCTGCTACTCACCAACGACGGCGATTTGGCCGAACACCTGTGCCACCCGAAATATAACAAGCAGAAAATATATCAGGTGACACTCGACCGCAAAGTCGCACCCGAAGACATCGAGAAAATGCTCACCGGCATCGAACTTGAAGACGGACCGGCCAAAGCCGACGAAGTTGAATACTGCAACCCCGATGACCTGTGCGAGGTTGGTGTTGCCATCCACTCAGGCAGAAACCGCATTGTACGCCGCATGTTCGAGGCTTTGAATTACAAAGTAAAAAAACTCGACCGCGTCTACTACGCCGGCCTGACCAAGAAAAACCTGCCTCGCGGCAAATGGCGATTCCTTACCGAACAGGAAATTGCCATGCTGAAACGCGGCACATACAAATAGCAGACATCACAATTGCGTGATAATATGTCTGTTACCAGCATAAAACAAATTCAAGGCTGGACTATATATAAATATTGGTGAAATTGCCAAAATTATTATTTAAAAAATCGTATGTTTACGGCAAAGACCATCATTTTATTTACGTAGCTGTAAAATGAACGATTACAAGCAGATATTGTCTTATGAAGGCGAAATAACCTTTGAAAAGATTGAGGATATTCTGACGCTTTTCAACCAACGTATGCCTGATACTGATTGTCCGTTGTGCAAAATCAGGCTATTCTCGATAATGGTGGAATGCCTTGAAAACGCCCATCGGCACAACTTTACACCAATCGAACAAAATCCACAGATAAAAGTCGTACTATTGCATAACAACGGACACTTTGAACTGACCGTGGGCAACCGCATTGCCAACAATGATTTGCAAGCTCTCACACAACGCATCGACATGCTGAACAGAATGTCACAAGAAGAGATCAAATCTTTATATACCAAGACTATCCGCCAAGGCCACATCAGTGAGAAAGGTGGTGCAGGGCTCGGCTTGATGAAAATTATGCGAAGCTCTCGTGAACCGATGAAATACACCATCAAGACGATAGACAATGACAGTTCGTTTATCGGAATAACCACAAGCATTACTGACATCAAAAACACTAAGACAATATGAAAACCATCAAAATTGAAGAAACGAACACCTCACCCTACGTACTTTTCGATTTCGATAGGAATTATTATGAGATCAAAGGCTGCTCACGCCCCGAAGATGTCGTGGATTTCTATGGTCAACTGATTGACTGGTTTGGTGAGGTCAAATCCATGATTTCCAATGAGCTAAAGGAGAAAACCGCAAAAGAACCGATGGTTTTCAAACTATATTACGACTATTTCAACTCATCGTCAGCGAAATACATTCTCGACATGATTATCCTCATCGACGACCTGTTCAAAAATGGGTTGACCGTGAAGATTGAATGGCTCTACAAACGCGAGGACGAGGATATGCTTGAAACAGGCCAGGAATTCACCGATCTAATCAAGTGCCCCATCGAATTTATTGCCGTCTAACCCAAACACGCCAGTTATATGGCTATTATTAAGTCTTTTAACGGATTCACGCCACGCATTGGCGCCAACTGTTTTATTGCCGAAAACGCCACTATCATCGGCGAGGTTGAGATTGGCGACAACTGCAGCATCTGGTACGGCAGCGTGCTGCGCGGCGACGCGGGCGCCATCACCATCGGCAACAACACCAACGTGCAGGACGGCGTGGTGATTCACAGCTCCGAAGGCGTTTCAACAACCATCATCGGCAATAATGTGACCATCGGGCACAACGCCATTGTGCACGGCGCCATCATAAAAGACAATGTCCTTGTCGGGATGGGCTCCACGGTTCTGGACAACGCCGTGGTTGAATCGGGCAGCATTGTGGCGGCCAATGCTCTTGTTCTGGGCGGCCGCACTCTTGAATCGGGATTCATCTACGCCGGTGTTCCTGCCACCAAAGTCAAAGAGTTGAAAAACAGCGAAATGATTGAGCAATCGGCACGGAACTACATATTGCTGAAAGACCAATATTTAGAGAGTAAAGTGTAAGGTGTAATGAGTAAGGTGTAATGGAAGTTTTCCACTTATGACTTGTGCCTTGACACTTGAAGCTTACTTCACAGGTTTCAAACCCAACTCCTCGCCTTTCTGCAGCATAAACTGATAAGCCGCCTCTGGGGTGTTTTCAATCACACCGTCGAGAATGGCGTCTTTGATGGCGCTTTTGATTATACCAATAGCGGGACACGGCGGCAGGGCAAACGTCTCGATGATGGTCTCGCCCGAGATTGGCGGCTGCCAGTTGCGCACGCGGTCCTTCTCCTCCACTTCAACCAATTTGCGTCTTACAAGCTGATAATTATCAAGATAACGCGACACCTTGTCGGGATTCTTCGATGTGATGTCGGCATCGCAGAGCAGCATCAGGTCGTCAATATCATCGCCTGCTTCGAAGAGCAGACGGCGCACAGCACTGTCAGTGACAATCTCCTCAACCAGCACAATGGGCCGCATATGCAGCATCACCAGCTTCTGAACGTATTTCATCTTCTCGTTCATCGGCAGCTTCAGGTTCTTGAAGATACCGGGAACCATCTTGCCACCCACAAACTCGTGACCGTGGAATGTCCAGCCTGTGCCCTTCACGTAGCGTTTGGTAACGGGCTTTCCAATGTCGTGCAACAGCGCGGCCCAGCGCAGCCAAAGGTCGTCGGTATGCTCGCAGATGTTGTCGAGCACCTCCATTGTATGATAGAAATTGTCTTTATGACGGCATCCATCAACCACTTCGATGCCTTTAAGCGCCTCGAGTTGTGGGAACACAATCGCCAACAGGCCAACCTTTTGCAGCAGCTTAATACCCGCCGACGGCCGCGGCGATAGCATAATCTTGTTGAACTCCTCCGACACGCGCTCCATTGAAATGATTCGAATGCGCTCGCGGTTGCGGACAATCGAGTCGAGCGACTCATCGGTGATGCGGAAGCCAAGCTGACTGGCAAAACGGATGGCGCGCAGCATACGCAGCGGGTCGTCGGAATAGGTGGTGTCAGGGTCGAGCGGCGTGCGGATAATCTGATTTTTCAGGTCCTCGATGCCGCCGAACGGGTCAACCAGCTGGCCAAAACGGTCGGGATGAAGGTCGATTGCCAGGGCGTTGATGGTGAAATCGCGACGGCGCTGGTCATCCTCAAGCGTGCCATTTTCAACAACCGGCTTGCGCGAGTTGCGGTTGTACGACTCCTTGCGAGCGCCCACAAACTCCACATCCACACCACGATAGCGGAACATTGCCGTACCGAAATTCTTGTATGTCGCCACCTTCGGATTCTTCAGCAGCCGCCGGGCCACCTCCTGCGCCAGCTCAATGCCGCTGCCAAGCGTCACCACATCAATATCTTTCGACGGACGGCCAAGCAACTTGTCGCGCACAAAGCCCCCAATGACGAAAGCCTGCTGGTCACGCTCGCCCAAAATCTGCGATATTGTTTTGAAAATGATATTGTTAAGGTATTCCTTCATCAAACTGCCAATTGAGCCGCAAAGGTAGAATTTTTTTGAGTAAAGCGTAGTGAGTAAAGAGTAGAGTGTAATGGTTAGGGGTCAGGTATTGGGTGTTGGTTAATTACGAATTTTGAATTACGAATTACGACCACTGACTGAAGTCTGTTGTCCGAAGTCCGTTGTCAAACAAACGACTCACCGATTAAACAATTCACCGATTAAACAATTATTTGGTGTCGGGTACAATTCCTAAACTCTAAACTCTTGCCTCTCCCCCTTTAATCACAGTCTCGTTTTCATCCGGTTAACGTAATCGATGATGGCGGCCACAGTCTCCTCAACGCCGAGCCGCGACACGCTAAGACACAAATCGTAGGTCTCGGCACGGCCCCAGGTCTTGTTCGAATAGTAATTATAATAGGTGGCTCGGCGCTTGTCGTTACGCTCAATCAGGGCGCGGGCCTTGTCCTGCTCAATGGGCATCCGGGCGCAGACACGCTTGATGCGGTCGGGCAAATCGGCGTGCAGAAAAACACTGATGCAGTTCGGAAAATCGCGCAGAATATAGTCGGAACAGCGGCCCACAATCACGCAGTTGCGCTCAATGGCCAGGCGGCGGATAACATCGCTCTGCACCTTGAACAGATGGTCGTCGGACATATAGTTGTCGGTCGGGCTGAGCATCGACACAAACTCGCCAAACGACTGAAAGATACCTTTTTGCGGTTGCTCGTCGATTTCTTCAAACACCGACGGCTCAAAGCCAATCTCTTTCGCCGCCAGCGCCAGCAGCTCCTTGTCGAAATAGTCGTAGCCCAACTCCTCGGCCAACCGCTGACCAATAACCCTGCCGCCGCAGCCAAACTGACGGCCTATGCTGATTGTCAATGTCTTGCAATTCATCTGTAACACTATTTAATAATGCAAAAATAGAAAATTTGCGTGTTCAATTCATCAGAAACAAAAAGGCAGGACATTGTCCCGCCTTTTAAATCCAGCGATATTTGTAAAGACAGTCGCGAAAACCGTCAAAACAACTTCAAATCAATCTCATCTTCATCAGCGTCAGCCTTTTCTCCTTTTCGGAAAACATACGAAACGCCATACTCAGCGGCCTTTTCACGCTTGACGGCCGGCGCGTTGTTGCTGAAATGATCTTCAATCTCGTTCCACAAATCAAGGATAATGCTGTCGGCACGGCCGCGCAATTCCGAAATCTTGGCCAAAGCCTTGGCGTTGTTTTCCTGCAGTCCCTTCTGCGAGATATTAAGCCGCACAAAATCCTCATAATGAACCTTGACGCGGGCAATTGTGGGGTTTGTGACAGGCGACAAACCTTCCGACAGGCGCTTCTGCTCGCCATCAATAAGCTTCTGGCCCCACTCTATCACATCGCGCTCGGTGTTGAGTTGCGGCAGCTTGGTCTCGTCCGACGGCAGGTCGAAATACTTGCGGGTGTCGGGTTTCATCTCGCCACGAGCGATTGCAAAGTTCAGTACCTGAATGAAATGCGATATATAAAGCCGCGCCTTGCGGAAGCTCTCCTGATGCTGTTTGTTTTTCGAAGTCTGACGCTCGAACACATCGCGCTGCATCATAATTGCCTGATTGAATTCGGGCAAAAAGTAGCGCAGTTCCTGAAGTGTGGCCGCGCTGTACGGCAAATCCATCGGCAAAACATCCTCCGATTTTGAAAGCGCTTTTTGCATTGCACGCAAACGCGCACTATCCGTGTTAGGTAATCTCCTGTATGGCATAATAAAAAATGTGTTGTTTGAAAAACGCTACGAATATAGGGCTCTTGTTTTAAAAATGCAACTATTCGCAAAAATATTTTTCTAATTTCCAAGATGTTATAAATACGCAAGCAAAACGTCGATTTACAAACCACTATTAATCAACAGATTAATAACATACCGTTAACTGGAAAAATAATTTTGTCAACTGACTTTTTCACTAATTTTTGTTGAAAACAAGTTTTTGCCCACGCCCTTTACTGACAAAATCAGAATGCGCGTAAACGTTTTTAAGAAGGTTTTTTCGGATTGGTTGGTGACGATTTGCGCAAAAATGCGTCGGAGTTTGGGGCTATTACAATTTATTTATAAAGCCGAAATAGCTGTTTTTCCTCAACCTACCGCATTAATATAGATTAAGCGGATTTAAATCCGCTTGTTAATGATTGAGAATATGGTTCGGTCGTGAAACCCTGTAAAACCTTGTGCCTACAATCGTCTCTTGATTTCTTCTACAACAATTTTGTCTGCCGGCAGCCAGTCAACAGTGTCTAAATCTTTGGCTGCGAGCCAGCGGGCGGCTTTGTGCTCTTTAAGTGTCAGAGTGCCGCTCGCGATACGGCACCAATAGCAGTGCATTGTAAGGTGGAAATTGGGGTAATCGTATTCGATGGTAGTAATGAATTGCTCAACAACTATTTGGGTGTCCAACTCTTCCGAAATCTCGCGTTTCAGAGCCGCTTCGGGCGTCTCACCTGCTTCAATCTTTCCACCCGGAAATTCCCAACCGCCCTGCATATCGCCATATCCGCGCTGAGTGGCGAATATGCGGCCGGCGCGGTCGTGGATTATGGCGGCGGAGACTTGGATTGTTTTCATAATGCAAACTTACAATTTTGCAAGATTGTTTCACAATTCTTTCAATCCTAATGATTTCAGATAATTATATGTGCCATTGTAAAATTCGGGCAAACGTGTTGGGTCTTCGGGAAAGCCAACGTGCGGCTTTGTGTTCTTTCGATGTCAGATTGCCACTCTAGACACTGCACCTATAACAATGCATTATAAGGTGAAACAAAACACTAATATGTCGAGAAAGAATTTTCATCATATTTTGGTCCGAAATAATATATGGAATATTTTTTATGCGAAAGTTGGTGTGTTTGGGAATATTTTATATATATTTGTTGCGTAATTAAAAACGTATAGTTATGCAAATAATACAAAATTCTTTATTTCCAAGTGAAGAACGATTTAACAAAGATCATTTTGTTTCGTTTATAGAAAGTAGTAAATTACCTATTTTGATTTCGGATGCTATCATAAAGTCTTTTGATAAAGTTTATGGTTTCAAAGATTTAGAGGAAAGAAGAGTAAAGTCTGATATGATGAATTCAGTTACTTTTTCAACTTTAAAAAACAAACTTCTAGAAGAAGGAATAGTTACAATGAATGATTGTATTGATTCGTCTGCGGGAAATATTAAAAAGCATTTTTATGCAGGAGATTATATTTTTATTCTATGGATGCAATCAAAATGACACCCAAATCACACATGCAATCGAAATGCAAACTTGTGATAAAATAATTATCCATATACAATACACTATTGACAATTCATGGGAAAATCTTTTATCAGCGAGGTTCATTTATGCAGAAGCTGGTTCAACAATATTTTCGTATGACATACCTTTGTCTTATGCATCGAATTGTAACAATATTAATAATATTGCACCTACAATAGATGTTGA
>CAMHPA010000039.1 GCA_946186925.1 uncultured Bacteroidota bacterium
GAGGACACCTTTTTTTTGCTCTTGAGAGCCAATCAGTGCTGTGAGAAGGCTTTGCCTTGCCAAATACCTGTGAAGTGACTGGACCTCACCGTACTTTCACGATTGGAGTATCTCGCATAAACAACAAGAAGAGGATGTCTCGTAAGACATCCTCTTTTTATAGAAACCTAGTATTTTGTCAGATAATCTTAGTCGTCTGCTTCGTAGATAAGCAGTTGGCCTTCGGGGGTGTAGAAGAAGAGAAGAGGGTCTTTGTCGCGTTTCTTCATTATCCAGCATCCGCCATTTTCTGGGTCAATCTGCAACTTGCAGTATTTGCGGCTCACCTGCTGTTCGGCCAGTAGCTTGTCATTCTTATCATATATCTGGAGGTAGGTATGGCCGTCAGGGTCATTGACCAAGGCGTACATATAGTCACCGCTCATTGCGTAAGTGATAAGGTCCATGCTGTAAGTCTCTTTCACGTATTCTCTAACCACAACCACATCGGTTACATGATAGTCATACCAGTAGCTATTGCAATAGAACCAGAAACCAGGCCAGAAGTAAGGACGCGGGGGAAAAGGATCCCAAAATAGCTGGTGGCAATGTACCATGCAGTGGTGGTGCGGGTGCATAAAGTAGGGTGCAGGATGTATGGGACGACCGGCAGGAGGCATCGGACCAGGGTGTCCTGGACGACCATAGCCACCATTGGGTGTAGGAGGTGTGCCGCTTGGACGGCCATGGGTCACAGCGCTACGTCCGCCACCCTCTCCTGACATACCGCCTCGATTGCCATTATTGCCGCGAACTCCGCTGGCTGAACCTCTGTCACCACCTTTGGGGGCGGAATTGTTGCGGCTGCGTACTTGGTCGGGCACACTGCCAGTCCGTGAGTGTGAGTAATTACTTCTTGAGTATGCTCTGCTCTCCGACGTACGTGATGTTCCGCTGTTGCCGAATGAAGAACCTGAACGTGAGTTGTCCGAAGAGCTGCTGTAGCTGCTTCTCGATGAGGGTGAGCTGAAACTGGAACTTCTGCTCGGGCTGCTCGTACTACTGCTGCGGCTGCTTGAATAACTTGAACTGCTGCGGCTGCTCGAATAGCTCGGACTACTGCTGCGGCTGCTCGAATAGCTGCCACCGCCACGGCTGCTGGAGAATCCACCACCGCCTCCTCGGCTGCTGCTTACACTTCCGCCACCGCCGCCACTGCGTCCGCCACCACCACCGCGTTGTGCATAAACAGGAGTCACGGTGAGCGCGACACCAATGAGTGCGATGCTTATTAAACGGGACATTTTCATGATTGTACTCCTTTCTTTACTTTATTGTTATTCTTTTTTTGTTGCTATCTGTCAGACAATGTAACTATTTCCGATTCAAATACCATTCCACCGTTTTCAAAATTCCGCTTTCGAAATTCTCGTCGGCACGCCAGCCAAGTTCCTTCTCAATTTTTGTGGCATCGATAGCGTAACGACGGTCGTGGCCGGCACGGTCTTTCACAAAGGTAATCAACTCTTTATACGATTTTCCATTAGTGCGCGGACGCTGGTCGTCGAGAATGGTGCAGATGGTATCGACAATCTGCAGATTGGTGCGCTCGTTGCGGCCGCCAATGTTGTAGGTCTCTCCCGCCTTTCCGCGGTGATAGATAAGGTCAATGCCTGCGCAATGGTCAATCACATACAACCAGTCGCGAATGTTCTTGCCGTCGCCGTAAATCGGTATGTTCTCTCCTGCCAAAGCCTTGCGGATAATGGTCGGAATCAGTTTCTCATTATGCTGCTTCGGGCCGTAATTGTTTGAGCAATTGCTTGTTGTGACATTCATTCCGTAGGTGTGGTGATATGCGCGCACAATCAGGTCGGAACTTGCTTTGGCCGCCGAATACGGGCTGTTTGGCGCATACGGTGTTGTTTCGGTGAAGAAACCCGTCTCACCCAACGTGCCGTAAACCTCATCGGTCGAGATATGGTGGAAGCGGCAACCCTCATAGTCCTTTTTGTACTTGAAAGGCGCATCCATCCAGTATTTGCGGGCCACGTCGAGCAATGTGAACGTACCGTTTATATTAGTCTTGATAAAGATTTCAGGACCGTTGATTGAGTTGTCGACGTGCGACTCGGCGGCAAAGTGAATCACACCGCGGATATCGTACTGACGGAACAGATACTCAACAAGTTCGCGGTTGCAGATATCGCCCTGAACAAACGTGTATTGGTCGCTGTCCTCAACCTCCGACAGGTTGGCCAGATTGCCGGCATAAGTCAGTTTGTCAAGGTTAATGATATGATAATCAGAATGTTTATCAATAAAATAAGGAATAAAGTTTGAACCGATAAATCCGGCTCCACCTGTTACTAAAATCGATACGCTCATATTTTAATATAATTTATCCGTAAAGTTAAATAAATCAGCGTCTTTCAAATTGACAGCCGCTAAATCCTTGTCCGACAAATTTAATTCAAAATTCACTTTCGGCCATTGAATATTTAAGTCGGGGTCGTCGAAGCGGATACCGCGCTCGCTGGCTTTGTTGTAGTAATTATCACATTTATAGACAAATGTAGCGTGCTCACTCAAAACCAGGAATCCGTGCGCAAATCCACGTGGAATGAAGAACTGACGCTTGTTCTCGGCGCTCAGCACAACTCCTACGCATTTGCCAAACGTTGGCGAGCCGCGACGTATATCCACGGCCACGTCGAACACTTCGCCCTCAATCACGCGCACAAGTTTCGACTGCGAGTAAGGGTGCATTTGATAGTGCAGGCCGCGCAGCACACCGCCCGTCGACGAAGATTCGTTATCTTGAATGAACCGTGTATTGCACACATTTTCAACAAATTGATTCTCACGAAATGTCTCGCAGAAATATCCTCGGCGGTCGCCGAAAATCTGCGGTTCCATTATCATAACTCCGTCAATATCAGTCTTTATAAAGTTCATTGCATTATATCTTGTTGTTAACCAACTTCATAAGGTATTGGCCGTAATCGTTTCTCATCAGCGGCTTGGCAAGTTCGGCCAGTTGCCCACGGGTAATGAATCCGCGCTTGAAAGCGATTTCTTCGGGGCAACTAACCATTAGGCCAGTGCGCTTTTGCAGCGTCTCGACAAAGTTGCTAGCCTCAATCAGACTGCTGTAGGTGCCAGTGTCGAGCCAGGCGAAACCGCGGCCCATAAGTTCCATTTGCAGACTGCCGCGATTCAGATATTCCTGATTTACAGTGGTTATCTCCAACTCGCCACGCGCCGACGGCTTAATGTTTTTGGCAATCTCGACCACGCTGTTCGGGTAGAAATAGAGCCCCACCACAGCATAATTCGACTTCGGCTCCTTCGGTTTTTCCTCAATCGAAATCACCTTGCCAGTGCTATCGAATTCGGCCACTCCGTAACGCTCGGGGTCGTTCACATAATAACCGAAAACCGTTGCCTTACCTTGTTCTTCAACGTTTCGGCGGGCATCAGCCAATTGGTTCGGCAAACCGTGACCATAGAAAATATTGTCGCCTAAAACAAGGCAAACCGAGTCATTTCCAATGAATTTCTCGCCAATGATAAACGCCTGCGCTAGTCCGTCGGGCGAAGGCTGCTCGGCATACTCAATGTTGATACCCCACTCGTTGCCACTGCCCAGCAAGCGTTTGAACCCAGGCAAATCGTGCGGTGTCGAAATAACCAAAATATCCTTGATTCCGGCCAGCATAAGCACCGTCAACGGATAGTAAATCATTGGTTTATCATAGATTGGCAGCAACTGCTTTGATACTCCTTTTGTGATTGGAAATAAGCGAGTTCCGCTACCGCCCGCGAGAATTATGCCTTTCATATTATATAAGTTTTAAGTTTTGAGTCTTGGCTCAACGTTATTTCTTTCTTTTCAGCAAATCTGGGTGGAAATCGCCGACCAAACCAACAGGTGTTGCATTGCGGATTTGGTGGGCAATCTCAATCGACGGCAATGCATCATCGAGACCGAAGCCTTTGCCTGCTAGAATATTACGGTATGTTTCGGTGTGTAGTTCGGTGAAACCAGTGCTGAACTCAAACTCCTCACCATCAATCAGAATGGTGCGGAATGTGCGTTTGCCTTCGGCCTTCACACTGTCGGGAATGTCATTGTAATCTATACTCAAGAACCAACGCACACGAGCATTTTTCAGCCTCAAAAATCCTGCCGCGTGATACGCATCGCGCTCGTGCACAATATTTTCCTGCACAGGTCCGAAAATCCACGTCAGCATATCGAAGAAGTGGATGCCAATGTTGGTGGCCACTCCGCCCGACTTGCTCTCATCGCCTTTCCACGAGTAGTGATACCATTTGCCGCGACTTGTAAAATACCGCAAATCAATATCATACACCTTATTTGGGTCGCCAGCGTCAATTTTCTTTTTCAAGTCAATAATCGATTGGTGAAGCCTCAACTGCAAAATGTTATACACTTTTTTGCCCGTTTCCTTCTCGTAATCCTTCAGCGCCTCAACGTTCCACGGATTGAGCACAAGCGGCTTCTCGCAAATGGCATCGGCCCCCTGACGCAACGCAAATCGGATATGTGAATCGTGCAAATAGTTTGGTGTACAAATACTTACATAATCGATTGGCGTTCCATTGCGTTTCAATTTATATATGTGGCGGTCGAAACGCTCAAATTCAGTAAAGAAATCGGCGTCAGGAAAATAACTATCCATTATGCCCACACTGTCGAATTTATCCAAAGCGGCAACCAACAGATTGTCAGTATCTTTAATAGCCTTCAGGTGCCTAACGGCGATATATCCTGCCGCGCCAATTAATGCAAAATTTTTCATTCTTTTCGTTTTTTAACCAAAGGACAAATTTACTGATTCCTTCAAATCTCCGTAACCTCTCCGTCAGTTAATTTGTAGCGTTTGCCACTTTCGGGGCAGACGGCCTCGTTGTTGCTGTCGAATTTCAGTTTGTGGCCATACTCACTAACCCAGCCTGTCTGCCGGGCTGGATTGCCAACCACAAGTGCGTAGGGTTTTACGTCTTTGGTCACCACGGCGCCCGCACCAATCAAGGCGTAGCGGCCAATAGTATGGCCACAGACAATGGTTGCGTTTGCGCCTATCGACGCGCCACGCTGCACAAGCGTCGGGCGGTATTGGTCTTTGCGGGCAATGGCGCTGCGCGGGTTAATCACATTGGTGAACACCGCCGAAGGGCCGAGAAAAACATCGTCCTCGCACGTCACGCCAGTGTAAACCGACACATTGTTCTGCACCTTCACATTGTTGCCCAGCACCACCTGCGGCGAGATTACCACGTTCTGCCCAATGTTGCAGTTGCGACCGATAGTGCAGCCGCTCATAATGTGCGAGAAGTGCCAAATCTTTGTGCCACAGCCAATTGTGCAGCCTTCATCGATAATCGCCGATTCGTGTGAGAAAAAGCCGTTGTCGCTCATAGTTGGTGTAAAGTATAATGAGTAAAGTGTAAAGTGTTATGTTGTTGTTTCCAACTTACTAAACTTGTTCAACCGAAACGAAAAATGCTTTCACTGCCGTCGTAATCCGCTCAATCTGCTCATCTTCGAGTTCGGTGTGCATTGGTAACGAAAGCACCTCGCCCGATATTGCTTCCGATATTGGAAAGTTATCATTTTCAGTCATATAAGGCGCAAATGCTTTTTGCTGGTGCAGTGGAATCGGATAATAAACCATATTCGGAATACCCTGCTCGTCAAGGTGGCGTTTCAGTGCGTCGCGACGGCCGTTTTTCACTTTCAGCGTGTACTGATGGAAAATGTGATTGGTGAATGCTGCCGTTGCAGGTATTTCTATATCAGATATTTCCGACAGTGCGGTGTTGTATTTCTCCGCAGCGGTGCGTCGTGCTCGGTTATACTCGTCAAGGTGCGGAAGTTTTACGCGCAGAATGGCAGCCTGAATGGTGTCCAGACGCGAGTTGACGCCAATCTGGTCGTGATGGTAGCGCACCTTCATTCCGTGGTTGGTCAGGCTACGAATTTGCTCGGCGAGCGCGTCATCGTTGGTAAAGAGCGCACCGCCATCACCGTAGCAGCCAAGGTTTTTCGACGGGAAAAACGATGTGCAGCCAATGTTGCCAATGGTTCCCGCCTTTTTTGTCGAGCCATTGCTGAAGCGGTATTCTGCGCCAAGAGCCTGCGCAGTGTCCTCAACCACATACAGATTGTGTTTGGCGGCTATTTCCATAATAGCCTCCATATTGGCGCACTGCCCGAAAAGATGAACCGGCACAATGGCTTTTGTGCGCGGTGTGACAGCCTTCTCAATTTCTTGTATATCAATATTAAAAGTCTCTCTATCGACATCAACCAAAACCGGTTTGAGTCCAAGCAGAGCAATCACCTCAACGGTTGCAATAAACGTAAAATCGGTGGTTATCACCTCGTCGCCTGGCTTCAGGTCGAGAGCCATAAGCGCCACTTGCAGAGCGTCGGTACCATTGCCGCAAGCAACAACGTGCTTCACGTTCAGATACTGCGCCAATTCCTGCTCAAATGCCTTAACCTCAGCACCTTTCACAAATTGGCAACTGTCTATCACGCCCTGTATTGCGCTATCAATCTGCGGCTTAATACGCAGGTATTGACTCTTTAAATCGACCATCTGCAATGGTTTCATTTCTGTAAAGGTTTAAAGTTTAACAATTCCGATAATTATCGGAAGAAACGCTTCGCTGTTGAATTTATTTTAAAAGCCAAGAGCCGACTTTAATCGGCTCTAGCTTATAGCAATTAAAAATCTGCGAAAATCAGTTAAATCTGTGTCATCTGCGTTCAAATAACACTTTCGCCTACTTCGCGTAACTTACGGCGCGGGTCTCGCGGATGACTGTGATGCGAATCTGTCCCGGATAGGTCATCTCGTCCTGAATCTTCTTGGCAATGTCGAACGAGAGTGACTCGGCCTCGGCATCGCTCACCTTTTCGCTGCCCACAATCACGCGCAACTCGCGGCCCGCCTGAATTGCGTAAGTCTTGAGTACGCCAGGGTATGAAAGCGCCAAATCCTCGAGTTCCTTCAGACGCTTGATGTACGACTCCACAACCTCGCGGCGTGCGCCAGGGCGTGCACCCGAAATAGCGTCGCAAATCTGCACAATCGGAGCAATCAGCGTCGACATCTCCACCTCGTCGTGGTGGGCACCAATGGCGTTGCAGATATCGGGTTTCTCCTTGTATTTTTCAGCAAGGTTCATACCCAGAATTGCGTGCGGCAACTCCGGCTCGTCGTCAGGCACTTTGCCGATATCGTGAAGCAAGCCGGCACGTTTGGCGGCCTTTGCGTTCAAGCCGAGTTCCGAAGCCATAATGGCTGCCAGATTGGCCACCTCGCGCGAGTGCTGAAGCAGGTTCTGACCGTACGACGAGCGGTATTTCATTTTACCGATGAGTCGGATAAGTTCGGGGTGCAGACCGTGAATGCCAAGGTCGATGGCAGTGCGTTTACCGGTCTCAATCATCTCCTCCTCAACCATTTTCTGCGTTTTGGCAACAATCTCCTCGATGCGTGCCGGGTGAATACGGCCATCGGTAACTAACTGATGCAGAGCCAGACGGGCAACCTCGCGGCGAACCGGGTCGAAAGCCGAAAGAATGATGGCCTCCGGTGTGTCGTCAACAATAATCTCAACACCCGTAGCAGCCTCCAAAGCCCTGATGTTACGGCCCTCACGACCGATGATGCGGCCTTTTATGTCGTCGTTCTCAATATGGAAGACTGTAACCGAATTCTCGATGGCCTGCTCCGAAGCAACGCGCTGAATGGTTTGCAGAATAATACGTTTAGCCTCCTTGTTGGCCGACAAACGGGCCTCGTCCATAATCTCATTGATTTCCGACATTGCCTGCGTGCGTGCCTCAGCCTTGAGCGAATCCATCAGTTGAGCCTTTGCGTCCTCAACCGAAAGACCCGAAATCGACTCCAATTGGTCAACCTGTTGTTTGTGAAGTTTTTCGAGCTCTTCGTTCTTTCTTTCAACAATTTCGAGTTGAGAGTTCAGTTTTTCCTTGACGGCGTCAACCTCGTTTTTCTTACGGTTGTACTCCTCAATCTGATGATTGATGCCGGCTTCCTTTTGTTTGAGTTTGTTTTCGGCGGCAGCCAGTTTGCTGTTGCGCTCGTTAATCACCTTCTCGTGCTCAGCCTTCAGTTGCAGAAACTTCTCCTTAGCCTGCAATGCCTTCTCTTTCTTTATCATTTCTGCCTCAGCCTCAGCATCTTGCACCAGCTGTTTTGTTTTTTTCTTCAATGCAACCTTCAGCACTATAAAGGTTATCAAACCTCCCGCTATTGCTGCCACGATTGCAACTACCAATAATGTTTTGTCCATATATTTTATTGTGTTATATAATAAAAAAAACGCACCGGAATGTCTTTGTGAAAACTCCTATAATGATATAGGCGGGATTGCGGCGACTGTTTCTTACTTCCACTGAACCAAATGGTTACGCCTTGCGGCGTTGAGGCCTGTCTTACGCAGAAATAAACGCAACCCCTAAGATTTTAGTGTTGAGTTTCCCAAACTATTCCAAACCGGTGCGGGTATAAATTTCGGTTTTTATATGTTAAAGAACGTCTTGTTATCAATCATTTAGCAATTCCGACAGCTGGCTGTCGAGTTTGCTTAATTCTTCAATAACCGGCTGGACTTCAAAGTGCTCCTCACTCTCCACAACTCGCGTTGCGAACTGAAGCGCCACCATCGCAAGAAAATCCTGACCGTCTTTACTGTTATACACTTGCCTGTATTGGGCAATTGTATCGTTTATCTTTTTTGCAGCCTTCCTTATTTTCTCCTCATCGTTGCGATTGATTCTGATAGGATAATTCCTGTCACAAATGCCAACGTTTATAGTAAATTCGCTATCCATTTTAAAATCAATCTTTTATCGGTTCAATAGGGCGATGCAATTGTCAATCTCCCGCACTATTTTATTTATCTTGTTTTTGGCTTCTTGCGGGTCGTTGCCGCTAGCCGCCAAAAATGTATTCGCCAATTGTTGTGTATTTTGTTCTTTCCTGTTGTTATCCAATTCTTTATCTTTCTCTTCTAATTTCTGTCGAAGTTCGGCATTCTCCCCGGCCAGACGCGCATTCTCAGCCTTCAGCCCGTTGTATTTCTCAACGAGCGCCGCGAATTTGCTTTTAAATGAGTCGATAAGTTGCTCGGTCTCCATCTGACAAAAATTTCCTACAAATTTAGCATTGGTTTCGTTTTTTACAAACGAAAATATTGTCCCACTCCAACAAAATTAGCGTAATGTTTGGTATGCAAGCAGATAATTTTATTCTGAGCTCGCGGCAAAGTCCTGCTGCAAGGCCAACCCATCCGCGCATTCCGACAGTTTTTTCTGTGTGACTGTCAAGCCGATTCGCAGATATTCCGCCCTGATTTTTCTTCAACAAAGCACAAACGGCGACTTCCAACGAATGGATAAAAGATTTTTCGGCAAAACGTTGAATTTACAGTTCACACCTTTACTTTTGCATAAAACTGAATTTATGGAAAGCATAACCGACACTGCCGTCAGTCTTTTGAAACGGATGATTGCCACACCGTCTGTCAGCGGCGACGAGAAAAACGTTGCGAACATTGTGGCCAATGAGTTTGCCAGCCGCTACTACCAACCTGAGCGGGTTGGCAACAACCTGATTGTGCGTTGCCACGATTTTACCGACGGCCGCCCGACGCTTATGCTCAACTCGCACTTGGACACCGTGAAGCCGGCGCAGGGCTGGGCATCAGACCCCTACTCGCCTGTTGAACAGGACGGCAACCTTATCGGACTTGGCAGCAACGATGCCGGCGCAAGTCTTGTCTCGCTGCTGGCCGCCTTTCTGGCTACCGACAACACCGGCCTGCCCTACAACCGCTTATTTGTGGCCTCGGCCGAAGAAGAGATTTCGGGACCCAACGGAATGTATCTTGTTCTGCCCCAGCTAAAAACGATGGTTACTGCCGGAATTGTGGGCGAGCCAACCGGAATGAAGATGGCCATTGCCGAAAAGGGCCTTCTGGTGCTCGACTGCGAAGCCGAAGGCAAGACCGGCCACGCCGCACGCGCCGACGGCATCAACGCCATAAGCATCGCGATGAAGGATATTGAGTGGCTGCACACGTATCAATTTCCAGAAAAAAGCCCGCTGCTGGGCAACGTGAAAATGACCGTTACGCAGATTCAGGCCGGCACGCAGCACAACGTGATTCCCGCCTCGTGCAAGTTTGTTGTTGACGTGCGTACAACCGAGAAATACAGCAACCGCCAAACGTGGGACATCATTCAGCAGAACATCAAATCGGTGGCCACACCTCGCTCGCTGAATAAAAACGCATCGGCCATCGACGAGCGGCACCCCATTGTAAAAGCCGCACGCACACTTGGCATCGAAACGTTCTTCTCGCCCACCACGTCGGACCAGGCTGTCATCAGCGGCGCCTTCCCGACGGTGAAAATGGGCCCTGGCGACTCGGCACGCTCGCACACTGCCAACGAATTCATCGCCTTGAGCGAGATTGAAAACGGAATTGAAGGATACGTTGAGCTACTGAAAGAGATTGTGTTTTAGTCCGGTTATATGCTATCGCTCAGCGACTTAGGCTTAATAGGCCTATTCATCGGCAATTTTCTGGCAGCGACCATCGTCCCATTCAGTTCCGACGCGCTCTACATTGGAGCGCTGGCGGCTATGGGGCGGCCTTGGGAGTGCTTTGTTGTGGCAACCGCCGGCAACTGGCTGGGCAGCGTTGCAACATACTACTGCGGACTGATTGCAAAATGGGAATGGATTGAGAGGACGTTTCGCATTGAGCCACAAACCATTGCACGGCAAAAACCGAAAATCGACCGGTTCGGCACGTGGCTCGCTCTGCTGGCGTGGGTTCCGTTTATCGGCGATGTGCTGGTGCTGGCTCTCGGATTCTACCGCACGCCCAAACTGCCAACGTTCATCCTGCTGCTCATCGGCAAGGCCGGACGGTTTCTCGTCTGGACGGCACTAATTATTCATTGATTGCATGCGCAAAATCAACAAAATAAATCTGCCTTCCGTTTTCGTTTTTTTCTTACGTTTACGATATTCGAAAAAGAAAGAATCTAACTATATAAATATTTGATTATGAGCTTATATGAGAAAGTCGAAAACGACATCAAAGCCGCTATGCTGGCTAAAGAGAAAGAGAAACTTGAGGCCTTGAGAGCCATCAAAGCCGCATTCCTGCTGGCAAAAACCGAGAAGGGCGCATCGGAAACCCTGTCGGAAGACACCGAGTTGAAGGTGATTCAGAAACTTGTGAAACAGCGCAAGGAGTCGGCGGAATTGTATCGCAACGGCGGCCGTAACGAGTTGGCCGACAGCGAGATGTTTCAAGCCGAAGTTATCTCGCAATATCTGCCCGCACAGTTGAGCGAGGCCGAAATTGAGGCTGAGGTTCGCAAGATTGTTGAGGCTGTGGGCGCCAAAGGTCCGCAGGATATGGGCAAGGTGATGGGCACAGCCAACAAGCAGTTGAGCGGCAAGGCCGAGAGCCGCGTCATCGCGCAGAAAGTGAAAGAGATTTTGGCATCGTTGTAAATTACTATGGGAGTGCGCTTTATCGGCGCATTCCGTTTTTTTGAAGAATATGAAATTATCGCTCAAACGCCCGATTGTCTTCTTCGATTTGGAGACCACCGGCATCAATATCGTAACCGACCGCATTGTTGAAATATCGTATCTGAAGGTTTGGCCCGACGGCCGCGAGGAGCAGAAAGCCTACCGCATCAACCCCGAAATGCACATTCCGGAGGAAGCCACCGCCGTGCACCACATCACCGACGACGATGTGCGCGACAAGCCGACATTCAAGCAGTTTGGCAAGCAGTTTGCGCAGATTATCGAGGGTTGCGACCTTGCCGGATTCAACAGCAACAAGTTCGACATTCCGCTACTGGCCGAGGAGTTTGAGCGTGCCGGCGTTGATTACGATTTCACGCGCAGCCGCTTTGTCGATGTGCAGGTCATCTTCCACAAGATGGAGCAACGCACACTAAGCGCGGCCTATAAGTTCTACTGCCACAAGGAGTTGGAAGGCGCTCACGGAGCAGCCGCCGACACTCGCGCCACTTACGATGTGCTGATGGCGCAACTCGACCATTATCAGGGAGTTGAGTACAAAGACAATTCGGGCAAGGTTTCGACACCGGTTGTGAACGACATTGACGCCCTGTCGGAATTCTCGGCACAGAAACGCAGCGCCGATTTTGCCAACCATCTGGTTTACAACGATAAAAACGAGATGGTTTTCAACTTTGGCAAATACAAGAATCAGCCGGTCAAAGATGTGTTCCGCAAGGACCCGGGCTACTACAACTGGATTCTGAACGCCGAATTTCCGCTCTACACCAAGCGCGTGCTGACGAAGGTCAAACTCGAAATGGGTAAATAATTGGCAGCTGTCGGGGATGTTGAATTGAATAATAACTTGCTGAAATGAAGATACTTGGCATAGGGATGAACTATCGGACGCACGCCGCCGAATTGGGAATGGCCGTGCCCACGGAACCCGTTGTTTTTCTGATGCCCGAAACAGCGCTCATCACGCGCAATCTGCCGTTTTTCTATCCCGATTTCTCGAATGAGATTCATCACGAGGTGGAGCTTGTATTGAAAATCAACCGTTTGGGCAAGAACATCCCCGAAAAGTTCGCCAACCGCTACTACGACGAGATTGGCATCGGCATCGATTTCACCGCACGCGACCTTCAGCGCAAGGCCGTTGCCGCCGGCCATCCGTGGACCATCAGCAAAGGCTTTGACGGCGCCGCGCCCATCGGCAATTTTGTGAGCAAGGCAGAGTTGGGCGACCTGAACAACATCAGTTTCTCGCTCGAAAAGAACGGGCAATTGGTGCAGCAAGGCAACAGCGCCGATATGATATTCTCGTTCGACGCCTTAATCGCCTATGCGTCAAAGTTTTTCACGCTAAAAATCGGTGATTTGATTTTCACCGGAACGCCCGTCGGCGTTGGACCGGTTCAGATTGGCGACAACCTTGTGGCAAAAATCGGCGACCGCGAACTGCTGAATTTCAATGTGAAATAGAGTAAAGAGTAATGAGTAAATCGGTAACTATCCAATGAAATCTAAACTCTAAACTCTAAACTCTAAACCTTAAACTTTAAACTTTCCCCGTTCCGGTTAGTTTTTTGTTTGTGTTTGCGATTTTTGCTTATGCGATTGGTTTGTGTTTATGTTTAAATTTGCACAATGAACTGGTTGCTGACGGGCAATCGTATTTAATTGAAAGTCTTATGAATAAAATCGGATTCGATAACGACAAGTACATCAGTATGCAATCGGCGCATATTGAGGAGCGTATAGCCAAATTCGGCAACAAACTTTATTTGGAAATCGGCGGAAAACTGTTCGACGACTACCATGCATCGCGCGTGCTGCCGGGATTCCATCCTGACTCGAAGATGCAGATGTTGCTGAAACTCAAGGATAAAATCGAGATTGTGGTGGCTATCAACGCTGAGGATATCGAGTCGAATAAAATCCGAGCCGACTATGGCATCACCTACGACGAGGACGTGCTGCGCCTGATTGACGAATTTCAGAGCGTGGGGCTGTTCGTCGGCAGCGTCTGCCTGACCAAATTCCACAATCAGCCGACGGCCATAAGGTTCGAGCGGCGGCTGAAAGAGCTGGGCATCGCTTCGTATCGCCACTACAAAATCGACGGTTACCCGAACAACGTTGAGTTTATTGTTTCGGACGACGGCTACGGCAAAAATCAATATATCGAGACTACGCGGCCACTGGTGGTGGTGACAGCCCCCGGACCGGGCAGCGGCAAACTGGCTGTCTGCCTGTCGCAGCTCTATCACGAGCACAAGCGCGGAATCAACGCCGGCTACGCTAAATTTGAGACGTTCCCCATCTGGAATATTCCTTTGAAACACCCAATCAACCTTGCTTACGAGGCCGCCACTGCCGATTTGAACGATGTCAACATCATCGACTCGTTCCATCTTGACGCTTACGGCATTTCGGCAGTCAATTACAACCGCGATGTTGAGGCTTTCTCGGTGCTAAACGCCACATTTGAAATGATTTACGGCAGCAGTCCATACAAAAGTCCGACCGATATGGGCGTGAATATGGCCGGCAACTGCATCATTGACGATGAGGTTTGCCGCGAGGCATCGAAACAGGAAATTATCCGCCGCTACTACAAGTGCCTGTGCGACAAAAAGCGCTACGGCGAGAGCAAGGACAGTCTTGAAAAACTTGAGATGCTGATGCAGCAGGCTCACATAAAAGTAACTGATTACAAGGTTGTTGACGCAGCAATGCGCAAATCGGAAGCTACCGAAGGGCGCCCGGCGGCTGCTATTGAGTTGCCCGACGGCACCATTGTTACCGGCAAGACAACCGACCTGCTCGGTCCCTTGTCGGCTGCTCTGCTCAACGCTTTGAAGGAACTCGGCCACATCGACCAATCGTTCAACCTTGTGTCGCGCCTTGCCATTGAGCCAATTCAAACGCTCAAAACCGAATACCTGGGCAGCAGCAACCCGCGCCTGCACACGGATGAGATTCTTATTGCCCTGTCATCGTCGGCAGCACATAACGAGCTGGCAGAGAGAGCGATGCAGCAACTGCCGAAGCTGAAAGGCTCGACGGCGCACACCACGGTTCTGGTCAGCTCAATCGATGAGTCGATGTTCAAGAAACTGGGCATCAATCTGACCTGCGAGCCGCGCTACGAGCAGACAAGGATTTATCATAAGCATTGATTTGAAGGGTGTTAGGTGTTGGATGTTAGACAGTTGATGGTTTAAACTCATCTAATCCTTCGTTCTGAATTCTACATTCAAAATTCATAATTCTTATGTCTTTCAAGCTGAATGTTCCCGACAATGCAACCAAAGTGCTGCTGCACGCCTGTTGCGCGCCGTGCTCGTCGGCCATTGTTGAATGTATGATTGAGAACGACATCCGCCCGACCATATTCTATTGCAATCCAAACATTTATCCGCAAAGCGAATACCAAATCCGCAAAGACGAGTGCACACGGTTTGCCGAGAATCTGGGGCTCGACATCATCGACGATGACTACTCCCACGACCAATGGCTGCTGACCGCGCAACCGCTCGCCGATGAGCCCGAGCGCGGCCGACGCTGTCTTACCTGCTTCAAACACAGACTTTTGCGCACCGCTCAATATGCCGCCGCCAACAGCTTTCAGGTTTTCACAACCACTCTGGCATCATCGCGATGGAAAAGCCTCGACCAGATTAATGAGGCCGGCAAATGGGCCGCCGCGCAAGTTGGCGGCGCCGCTTTCTGGGACCAAAACTGGCGCAAAGGCGGCCTGAGCGAACGCCGCATCGAAATCATCCGTCAATACAACTTCTACGAGCAACAATACTGCGGCTGCGAATTCAGCCTCAAAGCTACCAACGAATGGCGCAAGGCCAACGGGAAAGAGTTGATTGTGAGGTAAAAAAATGCAAAAAAAGCCGCCCGCGCAAAGCAGACGGCTTATAAAATCAAATCAATCAAGCGTTTACTTCTTCTTGTTTGCTTCGTACTCGTCGTTCAGACCTTTGATAATATCGTTGGTGATGTTGTACGACTCGTTGGCGTACCACATACTGCCGCCAATGGTGCGGGTGAGAATGAACTTGTAGCGCTCGGGGGTGTTGTACTTCTTAACATATTCCGAAATCTTCTCGAACAGTTGGTTGTTCATATTCTGCTGTTCAACAGCCAGTTGGTTCGAGTATTCGTCCTGTAGGCGTTGGAATTCCTGCTGACGGACAACCAGGCGCTGCTGCTCTTCTTCGGCGCGTTGGGTGGTCAGGAAAATGCCTTTCTGAACCTTGTCTTGGAAGGTTTCAATGTCCTTCTGCAGCGATTTGGCGTCGCGCTCGAGTTTGCTCTGCATATTGGCGTACTTCTTCATAATGGCGTCGTTCAACTCAATTGAGAGTTTGTAGTTCACCAGAATCGAATCGACATCGATAAAGGCAATGTCGCACGCGCCAACGCAGGTTGAATCGTTTGCCACGGCTGCGGCCGAAGTTTGAGTCTGATTTGCACAACTTGTTGCAAGAAAGCCCATTGCAACCACTGCGACTGCACAGGCGATAATTGAATTTGTCTTCATATAAATCTGTTTAATTACTTTAAAATTATGTTGCGCCAAATGTATTACAAATAGTGTGATTTGGCAGTTTTTGTCGATATTTTTTTCGGGGAATTGGTGAATCGGTGAATCGGTGAATCGTTTAATTGTTTAACGGGTTTAACAAGTTGAACAGGTTTAAATTCCCAACACCTAACACCCAACACCCAATACCTTACTCTTTACTCTTTACTCTTTACACCTTACCCCTTCCACCTTACTTCTTCTTGATTATATACCGAACAGCCACCACCGACAGCACCGCCGTGAACACCAGGCCGATTGAGTAGCCCCAGACGGGCGGCAGGCTGAGTCCTTCGGGCGCCAATAATATATAGGTGCTGCAGACCGACGTCATAAAAATGGCGGGAATGAGCGTGATTATGTAGCGGCGTCCGTGGCGGTAGAGATAGGCCGTGATTGCCCACAGGGTGAAGATTGACAGCGTTTGGTTGAACCAGCCGAAATAGCGCCAGAGCACGGCGAAATCGATAAGCATCAGCACGGCCGAAATGGCGAAGATTGGCACCGAAACGGCAAGGCGCTTGGGCACTGTGTTCTGCGGAAAGTGCAGAAAATCAGCGGTAATGAGTCGAGCCGAGCGCAGAGCGGTGTCGCCCGAAGTGATTGGGGCGGCCACCACGCCCAGAATGGCCAGAACGGCGCCAATGCGGCCCATCCAGTCGTTGCAAATGAAGTTGACAATGTTGGCGGGGTTGCCGTTCATCTTCAGCGCCAGCCCTTCCGACGTTCCGCCGGCATACTTGATAGCGGCGGCGGCCCAAATCAGTGCCACAAAACCTTCGGTAATCATTGCGCCGTAAAAAGCGATGCGGCCGTAGCGCTCGTTTTTCAGGCAGCGGGCCATCATCGGGCTTTGCGTTGCGTGGAATCCGCTTATGGCGCCACAGGCAATGGTTATGAACAGGAACGGAAAGATACTCAACCCTTTAGGGTGGTGAGTATGGAAGGCTTCGGTGATTTCGGGCATCGGGCCGCTATGGCTGAAAATGCCAATGAAAACGCCAGCAGCCATAATGAGCAGCGCCAGTCCGAACACGGGGTAAATCTTGCCTATGAGCGTGTCGATTGGCAGCAGCGTGGCCATCATATAATAGCAGAAAATGATAATGCACCAGAACGTCTTGCCGCCAATGAATCCCGACGTCGGCGTAAGCCCTTCGAGCAGACCAGCGGGCGTGGTTACGAACACAGCACCCACCATCACCATCAGCAACAATGAGAAGACGCGCATCACCTGACGCACGCCCAAGCCCAGTTCGTCGCCCACAATCTCGGGCAGCGACGCGCCGTCTTTGCGCAGCGAAATCATTCCCGACATAAAATCGTGGACCGCGCCGCCGAAAATGCAGCCCAGCACAATCCAAAGGTAGGCCGCCGGACCAAACAGAATGCCGCCAATGGCGCCGAAAATCGGGCCTGTGCCGGCAATGTTAAGAAACTGAATCAGAAACACTTTCCAGAGCGACATCGGAATGTAGTCCACACCGTCCTGACGCGTATAGGCAGGCGTCTGACGGTTGGCATCGATACCCAACACGCGCTCAACAAAGGCACCGTAGAACACATATCCGAGCACGAGTGCCAAAACTGATACAATGAAAGTTATCATAATTGGAAATTTTTTAAACAATGTGCGAAGGTAGGGATTTTGGTGAATTGGTGTATTAAAAGTTTAGGGGTTAGTGTTTAGGGGGGAAGTTTTTTGGGACGACGGACTTCAGACTACAGACGACGGACAAATTCGAGTAAGGTGTAAAGAGTAAAGTTTAAAGTTTGAAGAGTAATGTGTAATGATTCGGAATTCATAATTCATAATTCATAATTAACCGTCACTCAACACCTAATCCCTAATGCCTAATGCCTAGTGCCTAATGCCCTTGTGAATAATTTGGTTATATCTTTTTTCGCGGCGCTTTGACGATAAAAATATATTTAAGCCCCGAAAACAGGCATCCTGCCTAAAATGACAACAGTATGAAATACAAAAGTTTAGTTGCGATAGACGATTACTCGAAAGACGACTATCTTGAGATTATGGACCTTGCGGCCTACTTCGAGAAGAATCCGGTTCAGAAACTGCTCGACGGCAAAGTGGCTGCCACACTGTTCTTCGAGCCATCGACACGCACGCGGTTGAGTTTTGAGAGCGCCGTCAACCGGTTGGGCGGCAAGGTTTTAGGCTTTTCGGACAGTTCGCAGACAAGCGTTTCGAAGGGCGAGACGCTGAAAGACACCATTTTAATGGTGGGCTGCTATGTCGACCTTATCATTATGCGCCACCCGCTCGAAGGCGCGGCACGTTACGCATCCGAGATTTCGAAGGTGCCAATCATCAACGCCGGCGACGGCGCAAACCAGCACCCGTCGCAGTGCCTGCTCGACCTGTACTCGATAACCAAAACACAAGGAACGCTTGAAAATCTGAAGATTACAATGGTTGGCGACCTGAAATACGGTCGCACGGTGCACTCGCTCATTATGGCGCTGTCGCACTTCAACCCGACATTCAGTTTCATCGCCCCCGAAGAGTTGCGGTTGCCCGAAGAGTATCGCACCTTCCTGCAACAGCGCAACATACCGTTTGAAGAGCACACCGAGTTGGCGCCCAACATCAACGACTGCGACATTCTGTATATGACCCGCGTTCAGCGTGAGCGTTTTGCCGACCCGCTTGAGTATGAGAAGGTTAAGAACGTTTACATTCTGAAAAACAGTATGCTCGACCACACCAAGCCGAATATGAAGATTCTGCACCCGCTGCCGCGCGTGAACGAAATCAGCACCGACGTTGACGACAACCCGAAGGCCTACTACTTTGAGCAGGCGCAGAACGGCGTCTACACCCGTCAGGCGATAATTTGTAAAGTACTGCAACTCAAATAAATCAGACTATGAAGAACACAAAAACCCTGAGCGTTTCGGCCATCGAGAACGGAACCGTAATCGACCATATTCCGGCACAGAACCTGTTCAACGTCATATCAATCTTGGGACTCGACCAACTGACTGAAAGTCAGATAACTTTCGGTTACAATCTGCCCAGCGAGAAGTTGGGCCGCAAAGCCATCATCAAAATCGCCGACAAGTTTTTCGAAGACATTGAAGTGGACAAAATCGCACTCGTCGCGCCGCACGCAAAACTCAATATAATAAGGAATTACGAAGTTGTTGAGAAGCGCCAGGTGAACGTTCCCGAGCAGATTTTCAACATTGCGCGCTGTATGAACCCGAAGTGCATCACCAACCACGAGAACATTCCGACGAAATTCCGCGTGATAAACGACGGCAAAGTCAAACTCAAATGCTGCTACTGCGAGAAGGACACCGACATTGAGCATATGAAGTTGGTGAATAAATAAGTGACGCTAACGATTAGCGCCAATGGGGAGATTAAATGTCTAGCACTTTGCGCAACTCATCTATTCCTTTAGCAAATTTTGCAGCGTTGGTGTTTTGCAAATTTTTTATGTTGACTAATTTCCATTGCACTGAAGGATATTTACACAAATCATCCATTGTTGACAATGACCAATCTGGTTCGCCAGATTCAAATGACAGAATCAGTTGTTTGTCGTTGATAGTCAGGCCTTGTTGTACGAAATTGTGCAAGTCGTGCCTGGCTTTTTCATAATCGGCATAGGTGAAAGGCTGTTCGGTCATACCGACAAACTGCTGCTCAAGTGCGGAATGTTGGTCTATTGGGTTGGGGTTAAGTGATTCAATTACAGGTTTGTCGCTGCTTAAAAGAGCGAACATCAAGCCGTCGCGTATCTCATTAAAAGAGTACGGCATACGGGTGAAATCGAACAAATCGCGCGGGTGCTGACGGCTTAAGGCCGCGGCCAACTTGCCACCATATAATTGGGTAATTGACACGGTTCGTGCGGTGCAAATGGTATGGAAACCGTTTTGCGCGCTCTCGCACAGCGGTTGCATTATGGTTTCCCCAACAATTCCGCGCTTGGTGCCATTCACTTCAATTTTCACCATTGCCATATTCAATGTGCAGAGCAGTTTCCAAACGTTTGGCTTATGAATGATTTTGACGTTTGGTATGTGCCGCTGAAGTGTGGATTTCAACTCTGCCAGCAGACGATTTATGTTTTGCAAACTTGTATCACGGTCTTCTATCGGGATATATGTTATGTCAATATCGACAGAATAGCGTGGCATATTGGAATAGAACAGGTTGATGGCCGTGCCACCGTGAATGGCAAATTCTTTTATCTGGCTGACAAACGGCACAATACGAAGCACTAATGCGACCTGAGAACGATATATATCACGATTACTCATATTCTTTAAGTTCTGAAGGCACGACCATATTGTATTTGCCTATGAAACTGCCATTTTGCTCTGCCAGTTGCAAAACAGAACCACCCAAATCGATTTTGCTGACATCGATATTTTGGAGCCAATCATACTGCGATTTTTCGGCCATATACAAAAACATTCGCTTGACTCGTTGGTTTGTGGTGTTTTCGAGCAACGACTGCACAACATTGGGGCGCAATCCGCTCATTTGTTCCAAAAGCATATAAACGTCCAAATATGAGTAATGTTTGGGGGCGAGAAACAAACATTCCAGTACCGCAAGTTCCTGCGGTGACACGGGCAGTTGAAGTTCGCCATACGGAACAAATTCTGTGTCGGCTTGCGCCAGTTGTGGCGTGTGGAAATAGGTGAATGTGCGGTCGAAATGGTCGGATTGAAGCCAGTTCTGTTTGTGACGATTATCGGAAGTGACTATTGCCCGCGGCTTGCCCATTGGGACAAAGTGCATTATGCCCCGCAATTCGAGAGCCGAGTGGGCTGCGAATCGCAGATTGACATCCGTCTGCCGAGCACAACTTGCCACTGCAGCATAAGCGGTGGGCTGCTCACCCGAACGATAGTAAACACCACGGTTTAGCATTGTAAACCAGCCCGTTTTTTGATATCGGCGCATTAGTTGGGGCGCATAGCCGTGAGCCGCAAGCCACGACGAAAAATACAATCCGTTGTGAATGCCTTCGGCAAGCAGTTTGTTTATTTTATTTCCTGTTTCTAAACTCATTGTTTATTTGCGGTAAATAAAATCAAGAACAAAGGTAGCATTGATTTTGAATTTGCATAGGGTTTAAGTGAGAAAATTGCTGCGCCTTTGAAGATTAGCAAATGAGATCCCTATTCTAATAAAAAGACAATTTCACACTCAAAACCGTATCGATTTATTTTGAAGGGACACCATATTATTCAGCATTGCTGATACATGAGGACAACGAAGACCACGATACATATTTACATTTATATCAGCAATTTATCCAACAATTGACTGATAAATACCAATGATAAAAGTTTATTTTTGAGAAGGCCGTAGGACTGACTGATAATCGACGATGGTGTAAACCACTTTTTTTGTATGCGCAATTAGGTAAAAACCCAAAAACATCAACAAAAAAAACTCGAAAATGTGAATGCACATTGAAGACAAATTAGACTTCTGTAAGCGAATTGTGGTGAGAATGTTCCGCCAGGGGTGTGTGCTTGCGGATAGCAAACCTAAATTAGCTATAAACGTTATTTTGTTGAACATCAGCATTTTACCCCCCCCCTATTGAATCATAAAAAATCGACCAAAAACTTGCAAAGCAATTGCCTAATACGTATGTTTGAAACATAATTTTTAAACATTGTTTAACGGACTTCGCGTTTTCTGAAAAAACAAATTCGAAGTCCACTAATTACTTTTTTGATATGAGAAAAATCACGACACTTCTTTTAGGTGTATTGTTTGCAGGGCAGACATTTACAGTTTACGCGGGTGAAATCCCGAATGCATCAGAAACCAAAACGGGTGAAATTTGGCGCGTCGAAACAGCAACTGATATAACCCAGTTGCTTACCCCTGCGAATGGTGTGTATGGCATTCACACATACGCTGTGGACCAAAGTGATTGGGACTCGCAGTTCTTCATTGTTATTGCCGATGAAGTCTTAGAACCGGGTACACCTATTCGTGTGATGTTCGATTATCGGAAAGATGGTGAAGGCAAGGTGCAATTTAATGCATACGGTTTTGCTGACCCGCAAGTTTATGTGAACACCAATGGTTGGAGCGAACTTGAAGCAACTGAAGATTGGCAAACTTACGAAGGTGAATTTATTGTTGGACACCCTAATGGAAAACCTAATGGTCCACTTGAAGATGATGCGCAAGGTATCCGATCTTTGGGTGTAAACGCATCTATTGCACGTGAGGATGGTACGTTATTGTTGCGTAACATCGTTATCGAAGTTAATTATGATGAGGCTGTTGTAACCCCGGAGACTATATGGGATGATGCAGATTTTAGTGATGACAATGGCGGTGGCAATAACAATGGCAATTTCTCATTTAACGAGTGGTATACTTATGGGAGTATGTCAAATCCCTACTTTGAAAGTAATGATGGCTCTGTCTCTATTTATGTACCAGAAGGAGGCAACAATTGGGATCTTGCGTTCTGCAACATATTTCACAATGTGGATGGCCAGTCAGTAGGCAACAAGTTTAAATTGAGTTTTGATGTGAAATGGATAGGCGAATCGAGTGCCGAATCGGCGCAGTTTCATATTTTCTCGGGTTTAAACTACTACACTAATGATGAAGGATATACTGTTTTTGTTCATAAGGACGACTATCAATTTAATGCAACAGAAAACACAGAAATTCTGTTTGTTGGTGATTTTTTGGCAAACATGGATTCTCTTTATACAGCAACTAATGAATGGACCCGCATCGAGTGGGGCGGTACAATTGGTGAGAAAGGTGCCGATTATATTGGTGTTCAGATTAGTCTTCCTGACTTGGACGGTAACAACATTGGCACATTCCGCTTTAGAAATATGGAAGTACAGTTTGGCGAAGACAATGTTCTTTCCTTCTATGAAACTGCTGGAATTGAGAACATAAACAATATTGTGTATAAGATAATTAACAACGAAGCCACCATTATTAACAACACTTGGCCAGATGACGAAACTAACTTAACCATTCCGTCAACCGTAACTATCGACGGAGTTCAGTATAATGTTACTAGCATCGGAGAGTATGCGTTTAATGGGTTGTGGGAGCTTGTCTCGGTAACCATTCCAAACTCAGTTGAAAGCATAGGTGAAGGAGCATTTATAGATTGTGAAAATCTTTCGGCGGTTGTCATTCCCGAATCTGTTAAAAGCATCGGCGTTGATGCCTTCTATTATGTGCCGTGCATTGTTTATTCGGGTTCAGCTGCAGGCAGCCCATGGGGAGCCAATAGTGTGGGTGCCGCATTTGATGAAGATGGTTTTGTTTACTCTGATTTGGAAAAAACGCATATTATGGCGTATGGTGGTGCTGGTGGCAATGTGGTTATACCAAACACTGTTACAAGCATCGGTGAAGAAGTGTTCTTTGGTCGAAGAGATATTTTATCAATTGTTGTTCCAAATACAATTACAAGCATCGGCAGTGACGCGTTTTATGGATGCAACAATTTGCAATTTAACGAATATGATGGAGCGTATTACTTGGGCAATAGTGAAAACCCCTATGTTTGTTTGGTTGAGGCGAAATCGGACGAAATAACTTCATGTAATATAAATGCGAATTGTAAGACTATTTGTGAGGCTGCTTTCAGGTATTGCAGCCACCTTAGTTCTCTAACTATTCCTAACGGTGTTGTCAGCATTGGCAACGAAGCATTTTACTGGTGCGGCAGTTTGTCATCGATATCCGTTCCTGAATCAGTCACCGCCATTGGCGATGATGCGTTCTACAAAATAACGAATGTTATTTACACGGGTTCGGCCACGGGGAAACCATGGGGTGCAATGGCTGTAAATGCAATAGTTGATTCAGATGGATTTATGTATGCTGACGCAGAAAAAACACAACTCATATCATATGTCGGCAATGGAGGCGATGTGGTTATTCCGAGTACGGTTACAAGCATCAGAGAGCGTGCCTTCTTTAGTTGCGGCAGTCTGAAATCGGTTGTTATTCCGAATTCGGTAACAAGCATGGGTGAAGAAGCATTCGCATACTGTCCCAGACTCACTTCTGCCACTATTTCCAATTCGATCACACATATTAGCGATGATGCGTTTTCTTGCTGTGGCAATCTGAAATCGGTTACCATACCAAATTCTGTTACAAGCATCGGCAGACACTCGTTTTTTTATTGCGATGACTTAGAATCGCTTGTTATCCCTAATTCGGTTACAAGTATCGGTGAGCAAGCGTTCCAGCATTGCGAGAGTTTGACATCGTTAATTTTGCCAAATTCTGTTACCGACATTGGCGGATATGCGTTCCTTTCATGCAAAGGCCTTAAATCGGTTACTATCCCGGAATCAGTTAAAAGCATTGGATTTGTAGCCTTTGCTTATTGTGACAGTATTATATCGTTGGATGTTCCCAGCTCGGTTACAAGCATCGGCGATCGTGCTTTCGATTATATTAAGAATGTTAACTACACCGGTTCGGCCACGGGTAGTCCATGGGGAGCGCTTACTATAAATGGCACGATTGACGAAGACGGATTTGTTTATGCTGATGCGGAGAAAACACGGCTTACGGCTTATGCGGGAGATAAAAGCAGTATTACTATACCCGGCACGGTTAAAAGCATTGGCTACGATGCATTTTGGAATTGTTACAATGTAACTTCGGTAGTTATTTCCAACGGTGTTGATAGCATCGCGTCATATGCGTTCAATTATTGTGACCTTGTTTCTGTTAGCATTCCCGAATCGGTTAGAGTAATTGGTTCTTGGGCATTTGCTAGCGAGCATCTTGAATCGGTTGATATACCGGCATCTGTCTCAAAAATTGGTGACTATGCGTTTGATGGTGTGAAGAATATCAATTACACCGGTTCGGCCACAGGTAGTCCATGGGGTGCACTTAATGTTAACGCAACTCCCGATGCTGATGGATTTATTTATGCTGACGCAGAAAAAACACGTCTAACCGCATACGTCGGTGATGATGATGTGGTGGTTATACCAAGTACGGTTATAACCATCGCCGAAAAGGCATTCGAAGGTTGCAACATAACTTCGGTTGTTATTCCTAATTCGGTGGAAAACATTGAAAGCAGCTCGTTCTCAAATTGCTACAAACTTGCTTCGGTAACAATGGGCAATTCGGTTTCAACCATTGGTGGATACGCGTTTGAATATTGCACTAATCTTGAATCAATAATTATACCAAATTCTGTTACAAGCATTGGTAATCAAGCGTTCACGGGATGCGATAATCTGTCTTTGATTGTCATACCTAATTCTGTCACAAGCATCGGCGGGTATGTGTTCTCAAGTTGCGAAGGCGCTACTTTTATTTGTGAGCCGGATAACCGCCCCGATAATTGGGATAAAAATTGGTGCAATACTGTCGCCAATACTGTGATTTGGGGCAAGAAAATCTTGAGCGATGAAGATTTTATGTACATGGTCAATGGCGCGTCGAAGTCAAATACCGCAACAATTTACAAGTACATCGGCAATGGCTCTACTGTATTGATACCGGAAAAAGTTACCTTCGACGGAACAGAATATATAATTGATGGTATTGAGAAAGACGCTTTCCGCAATTGTGGCAATTTAGTTTCTATTTCCATTCCAAATTCGATTTTAAGCATAGGTGACGGTGCCTTCTTTGGCTGCGACAATGCAACCATATATTGCGAGGCTTCAAGTTTACCTGAAGGTTGGAGTGTTGACTGGAAACCCGAAAACGCAATTGTTGTTTTGGGGTATTGTATTAATGGACACACCGAAGTTATTGATGCCGCTGTGGCTGCAACCTGCACTGAAACTGGCTTAACCGAGGGCAAGCACTGCTCGGTTTGCAAGGAAGTGATTGTTGCTCAAGAGGTTGTTCCTGCAACAGGCCACAACGAAGTTATTGATGCCGCCGTTGCTGCAACCTGCACCGAAGCAGGCAAAACAGAGGGCAAGCACTGCTCGGTTTGCAAGGAAGTGATTGTTGCTCAAGAGGTTGTTC
>CAMHPA010000040.1 GCA_946186925.1 uncultured Bacteroidota bacterium
TGTTGGTGAAAAATCGCCGAATGAAGTATTGTTTATCTGCACAATTTGTCTGGGAAAAGGCATAAAAAAAGGATTGCGTCTTTCGAAGCCATCCATCCTCTATAGAGTGCGAACCCCGATGGTTCGCCTCCTTTTATCTTCTAGTTAGTAATACTATTACTGCTTGTTGTAATCGAATTTGTAGTCATCCCCCTCAACGTCAACCAATACCGTGTAAACACCTGCGGCCACTTTGTCAAACTCGAAGCTTTTGTTGACTTGTCGGTTCTCTACAGCAGAATAAAGCTCATCACCTCTCGAATCCAATACTTTCACAACCACATCTTTACGTTGTTCGTTGAGTAACAGTATTGCCGCACGTGTTCCGTTCACTTTGAAAATCGGGTCGATGGTAACGTGTCCGCCGTAAATCAGCTCACCGTCTTTGATTGTGAAAGCGCGCTCCAGAGTGTTGTTGCGTTTTTTGGCGATGATTTTGTAAGTGCCGTCCTCAAGGTTAATAAAATCGAACACGCGAGTGCTCTTGCCTTTGCTGCGAATTTGCTCGTTGTAAAGCACATCACCATTTGCTGTTTCGATGCTGAGGTTGCAACGGCTGTCGTCGCTCGATTTGTAGATGATTGCGGCGCGAGTGCAGGTTACATAGCGGAAACCAAGAGTGTCTTCGAATTTAACAACTGCAGGAATCTCGCTTTCGTTGTTTTTGCTTTTTGCCGACATAAACAATGGCAACATAATCAGCGCTGCGGTAAGCAAGCTAACCAAAACTGCGAAGTAGTCTGATCTCATCAAACGGCCTTCATTTGTGTTTAAAAGTTTCATCTTTTAGTCTTTTAAATGTTCTTTTATTCTCTTTTCACACCGCAAAAGTATGTTGTACTTTTTATCGATTGTACCGACAAAATTTAATGCAACGTTTGCATAAAATTGAAGTTTGATCTTACCGATTTTGTATTTTGTTGATTAATTGATATTTATAACAATGCAAACGATATGCATAAAATTTTGAAACTTGGGGTAAAAAATCGTCAAATTAAGATACAGCAAAGGATTCGGCCGATAATCTAAAACGTTTGCATTGTGACGCAACTCTGTGCAAAACGCGTGTTTTTGGCATTATTTAATGCAAAAAAGCGGGCAGAGTTGCATAAAAACAACACTGCCCGCGCAAATTTGCATTGAATTGCACCAATATTTACTGATTGATATCGCGATCGCGGAAGCCGAGGAAATAGAGGATTGAATCAAGACCGCCGGCCGAAATTGAGTGCATAGCCGACTCTTTAACCTTTGGTTTGGCGTGGAAAGCGATGCCCAAGCCTGCCAATTGCAGCATCGGAAGGTCGTTGGCGCCGTCGCCTACTGCAATTACCTGCTCAAGATGGATATCCTCTTTGAAAGCCAGCAGTTTCAGAATCTCGGCCTTGCGAGCGCCATCAACAATATCGCCCACATTGTTACCGGTGAGTTTGCCGTTGACAATCTCGAGCTCGTTGGCAAACACATAATCGATATCGAGCTTGTTTTTCAGGTAATTACCGAAATATGTGAATCCGCCCGACAAAATAGCCGTACGGTAGCCATAACGTTTCAATGTTTTGAACAATCGCTCGGCACCCTCGGTAATAGGCAGATTTTCAGCAATTTCCTTCATCACGCTTTCATCAAGACCTTTGAGCAGCGAGATGCGTTTCAGGAAACTCTGGCGGAAATCAATCTCGCCGCGCATTGCCGAGGCCGTGATGGCGCTCACCTGCTCTCCCACTCCGGCGCGGCGCGCAAGCTCGTCAATCACCTCGGTCTGAATAAGTGTTGAGTCCATATCGAAACAAATCAGGCGGCGGTTGCGGCGGAACACGTTATCTTCTTGGAATGCAATATCAAGACTGCTTTCACTGGATATCCGCATAAAATCTGATTTCATTTTTTTCAAGTCGGCAGGAACACCACGTACCGATATTTCGACCACAGCTTTCGATTGCGGCTCAATGTCCTCAATCGGCGGACGGCCCGACAATCGGCTGATGGCATCGATGTTAAGTCCTTGTTCGGCTATCACCGATGTGACCTTGGCCAAATGTGCGGCTTTGAGCATATGCGAGATGATGGTCACAATATAGCGAGCCTTGCCCTGTTGCGCCACCCAATCGGAATACTGCTCGGCCGGAATGACCGTAAATTTGACATCGATGCCCAACTCGTAAGCCTTGAACAAAACATCTTTCAAAACCGGTGAGGAACCTGCTTTTTTGGGAACCTCAAACATTATTCCCAGATTCAGATCGTCGTGAATTACCGACTGACCTATGTCGAGAATGTTGACATCGTACTGCATCAAAATATTAGTCAGCGACGCTGTCTGGCCCGGTTTGTCGGGACCTTTGACATTCATTAAGATGATTTCTTTTTTATTATCCATATCAATTTTCACCGAACAGTTATATGTATGCATTTTGTTTGTGTCTCGAGTATTACGTAGCAGCGGCCCTCATCTTGCATTTCGATAAGCGTACGGAGCAGTAGGTTTCGCAGACGGTACGAATAAACCGGCTCGCTTTGGCCTTTGGGGTAAAAACAAGTCTGGGCGATATCAAACGAAAGGCCGAAATAGTGCGAAGTCTTGTTTTGTGTGGCGTTTACGTTGTTTTTGCGCAACCCCATTTGATCGGCCTCAGTGCGCAAAACCGATGACAGCTGGAATCTATATTCTTGGACATCAATATCTTTAAGCACACGAAAGAATCGTCGTCCCAGCTCATCCAGAAAATCCACAGCCTCTTTTTTCAGATACGGCATTGAATAGGTATATGACGGAACCTCATAATATTTGCAGTCATGAACCTCGCGCAATCCATATTTCACAATATTACCATATTTGTCGTCAAGCATCTGCTTGTGGTTTTTAAAGGGTTTGTCGATTCCTTTGGCACGAGCCACTTCAAGGTGATACTCGTTGTTGTAACGGCGCAAGGCCCTCACTTCTTTGGCCGACAATTCGGCCACAGCCACATCGTCAATTGATTTACGTTGATGAAAAACATCGGGCAGCTTCTTGACAATCAGCACAATCATCACCGGGATTATCACAATGGGCAGAACACGCCGCCAAGCAATCCGTCTTTTCTTAGTCATTTTTTTCGTTCCCGACATGCTTTCGCAATTTAGACTGCAAAGATAATAAGGCGTGTCCGATAATTGTCAGGTTATTTTGCTGATTTGCGCCGCATTTTCCGATACATAATTATAACATGGTGCTGCGATATTTGATTTTGCGATAGCGCAACATTATCTTTCCAGTATAATATGTTATAAAGTATTGAATGACAACGGCTAAGGCTCCAAAACCGAGAATCATTGTCATCAATCGGCCTTTGGTTATCGGCAAACCCGTTGTTTGACGCAAATAATCGGTGATATTGGAAGCGTCCTGCCAAAGTAGCCAGCCAAACATGATTTCGGACATCAGCAGCACTACCGTTACGAAAACGCTAATTACCAACAAATTGCGGTGCAGACGTTCTTTGCTCAACACTGCACCCTCATATCGCAACGAATAGTAGTTGCCAGCCATAATTCCCAAAAGGAAATTCGATACAGGAACGCCCATCATAACACCTAGCAATATGAATGACAACAACATATATACGATAATCAACACACGTTTCCGCGCCAGATAGAATGGTTTATCAATTAGCAACGCATGATCAAAAACCACGCCCACAAATACCCCCGCAATAGCCGCAGATACGGCCATACGCCATGACGCGAAAAATGAGACGGCCGTATACGACACTACTGCCAGCACAAGCGGAATTGGCAATTTGTAAAAAACGAAACTGAAAAGATCACCATAATAACAAATCACATCTAGCAACACGCCAATACCGAAGCCGGCCAGCGCAACAAAAAGCGGATAGTCTGACTCACTAATCAGAAAAGCGTAGTACCATCCTGACACCGCGCCTGCCATCGGCATTACAAGCGCCATCAGTGTTAAACTGATTTTCAGTCGAGTATCGATGGCTCTGATGTTTGTTCCCATGTCGCAAAGGTAAAAAATGCGTTTTAATTTCTACATATCAATAAATCATGATTCGAGCTGAAAAGCACGAGCACTGTTAGTCTGTCATGCTTACGTTTGGTTCGCAATAATAATCTGACTGTCAAATTTTGATAATTCGATTTGCTTAATTGTACAACGAGTTTACTACGAACCTCATTCAAATTCAGATGCAAAAGGTATATTTGCAAAACAAAAAGACTAATAATATGACAACAGGAATGTTTTTTGCCCTGATTTTGGTCGGTATTGTAACCGGCGTTGTATCAGGCATTTTGGGTATTGGTGGCGGAATAATTATGGTTCCGGCAATGGTTTATCTGT
Organism: uncultured Bacteroidota bacterium; assembly: GCA_946186925.1. GTDB lineage: Bacteria > Bacteroidota > Bacteroidia > Bacteroidales > SZUA-534 > RUG13583. Next base: position 4,385 of record CAMHPA010000040.1, read on the forward strand.
TGGGATTCTCCCAACAGCAATCGGTGGCAACAAGCCTCGCCATTATGCTCCCGCCGGTCAGCATTTTCGCTGTAATCAACTACTATAAGGCCGGTTTTGTTGACGTGAAAGCCGCACTTATAATAATGTTCGCCTTTATGCTTGGCAGCTACATTTCGTCGAAAATAGCCATCGGCCTGCCAGAACACATTGTGAAAAAATGCTTTGCAGTGCTGCTTTTTGCTGTGGGAATTAAGATGATGTTTTTTGATAAGTAACTGACTGCCAACAAGTCAGTCAGTAAAAACCGAAACATCTGAAACAAAAAAAAGCGAGATGCACAATAGCATACTCGCTAACAACTAATACCACGTAATAACCACTAAACTCTTTTGCTCAAGCGAACTGTTGTTTTGTTCCCTTTTGCGATGCAAATATACACTCATTGTACACAAGTGACTAAAAATCAATTTGATGACAACGTTTGCATAATACCTATTTAACAATAATATGAATTGATAAAAGGCTGATTGTCAACCACTAATTTTATTGCAAACGTTGCGCACAAATTCCTGCAAAAAAGTTGTTTATTTGCGCAAACAATATCAAAACTATTATGGCATACGACATTCACGAGCTAAAAATGAAGGTCCGCGACTACGAATGCGATATGGAAGGCATCGTTAATAACGCGAACTACCAGCACTATTTTGAACACGCGCGCCACGAAATGTGCATCGAGCGAGAAATCAGCTTCGCCGAACTCGTCGAGAAGAACATCTACGTGGTTGTGGCCCGAGTTGACATACGCTACAAACGCCCGCTGCGCAGCCGCGACGAGTTTGTTGTGACCACAACCGCCGAGCGCGACGGCTTTAAAATGCTGTTCCACCAAAAGATACTGCTCCTGCCCGAGCGCCAGGTCTGCTCCGAAGCCACCATCACAACCGTGGTAACCGTTGACGGCAAACTCTCGCGCGCACCCGAACTCGACAAGTATTTCGACTGATGGCCGCGCCGTTTGTCAACATCCACACCCACTCCGTAACCGGCACAGGCATCGAACTCGCCAACATCGACAACCTTGATTCGGCGCCAAGTGCAACGTTTGCATCGGCTGGTTTGCACCCGTGGAATGTGGGCAAATGCGACCATCAACAAGCGCTTGCAGCGATTGAAACCTTGTGCCAAAACGGCAACGCGGCAGCCATTGGCGAGGCCGGCCTCGACCGCGCCATCAGCACCAGTATCAGTCTGCAAATGAGCGTTCTAGAACAGCAACTCGACATTGCAAACCGCCACCACCTGCCAATGATAATCCATTGCGTGAGAGCCTATTCCGATTTCTTGCAAATATTGCGGCACAAGCCGTCGGTGAAAATGATTTTTCACGGATTCAACGGCAATGCGACAACCGCCAAACAGCTTTTACAACACGGCGCAATGCTGTCATTCGGGCATAATCTGCTATCAAACAATAAATTGCAAACAACATTCAAATCCATTCCAAACGATTGCATATTTCTTGAAACTGACACAAAAGACATCAGCATCAGTGAGATTTATAACTTTGCAGCGGAGTTGAAAAACATAAGCATTGACGAGCTCAAACAAATAATTTTCAATAACTTAACACGTATTTTCGGCAACAGATGGGCAACAATTGGTTAGAACGGACCGAACTATTATTAGGCAGCGAAAAACTTGAGCGGCTGCGACACAAACACGTGCTTGTGGTTGGCTTGGGCGGTGTGGGCGCCTATGCGGCCGAAATGATTGCCCGCGCCGGAGTTGGCCGTATGACCATTGTCGATGGCGACAAGGTGAACCCGAGCAACCTGAACCGCCAGCTGCTGGCCACTTGCAGCCAACTGGGCAAACCAAAAGCCGAAGTGATGGCCGCACGCCTGCGCGACATCAACCCCGACATCGACCTGACGGTGATAAACGATTTTGTGAAAGATGAGCGAATGGAGCAACTGCTTGATAACGAATACGATTACGTGGTTGACGCCATCGACACCATATCGCCGAAAGTGTTTCTGATTCTGCATTGTCTGAACCGTAAACTGAAGATTGTGAGCAGTATGGGCGCCGGCGGCAAAACCGACCCGTCGAAAATTGCCATTGCCGACATCAGCAAAACCTACAACTGCAAACTGGCAAAAGCCATACGCAAACGCTTGCACCGCAAAGGTGTGGACCGCGGCGTGCCGGTGGTTTTCTCTTCTGAACTGACCGACAAAGCCGCCGTGCTTGAGGTTGACGACGAGGAAAACAAAAAATCGACTGTCGGCACCATTTCGTATATGCCGGCAATGTTCGGTATTTATTGCGCATCAAAGGTGATAAATGACTTAATTAAATTATAATATTATGAAAAACAAACACTTACTGACTTTTGTTCCAGTTTTTTTGGTTACGACTGCATTCAGTCAAAATCAAATTCCGTTAAACACAAACGAATTTGTTATCGGGAAAAATCTTGTCGATAATTCGGACATAATCGGGCAAGAGTACATCTTCCCTAACCACATTTACAAAACGAATTTCGATACGATTACAAATTTGCTCACTGTACAGCTGAGAGACATCAAAGGAAATCGCTACCAGAACAAAGGAAAAATCGTGCAAGTAAACACAAACTGCGACACGATTCTTTGGAGCAGAGAAATAAAATACAGAAACACTAAAATACAACACTTTAACGGCATTTTAGTACAAACCAAAGGCGATGTCCGCCAAGCCATTGACCCCTATACCGGCAATCCGAAATATGACCTTAAAAACGACATTTATTTTGTTAATCCAAACCTCAACATCGGTGTTGGATACAAATCATACTCGGCTGCCAGCCAATCAAACACGTTAGAAGGAATAAACTTGCTGAATGGCGCCACACTTTGGACAAGAGACATAAATCGGGAATATGGTTGGAACGATTTTTTTTACATCAATAAGGACTCTGTAATAATTGTGTCGGCAGGCCTACATTCCGTCAATATTAAAAACGGAGGTGGCTGGTTCTATAACGCTGTTACCGGGGAGGATGATTATCGTGGCACCGTGGCAAAAAATGCTGCCGGAGTAGCTTTAGGGCTGTTAACCGGAACTTTCGTTATATCAACCGGATACAACGTTATAAGCGATTTAACATCAAACGTTCTGATAGACAGCAACTACATTTATTTCGCATCAAAAGAAGAAATTATAAAAATCGATAAAACAAATGCGGGAATCCATTGGCAAACGAAATTTGAATCGTTTACCGGACAATCCGTACTATGGATAGATAGTAGCAACGTTTATATGATCAACAAAGGTTCAGCGCTAAAAAATTTCTCGCAGCAGGTCTCATATAAAAAGCCTTTCTACGCTGCATTCAACAAAAAGACTGGACAACAAATATATAAAGTAACATTTGACGAAAAGGACAACCCGGTTTTAGGTTTTAAACTTAAAGATGATTACGCATATCTTCTTTTTAAAAACAAAATCGCTAAATACATTATCGCAACTGGAGAAAACAAAATCAAACCATACATTGCCCAGCAATTCGGTGATTTGAGTTTCTTTATCGGAAACCAAGTATTTGTCAAATGCGGGGATGATTCGGTGACAAACCTTATAGCCTCTGACACTACAAAGAATTTCATTTTCACAAAAAGTGGAACTGTATTATCAATCGACAACGATTTAAATATTTGTGATACAATTAGTAATGACAGTTTGCTTGTGAGCAGTGTAAATGGTTCAACGTTATCATTTTTCAACAGCCAAGACAAAACTTCTATAATCAACCCCGATGGCTACAAATGCGCTGAGTTATACGCCAATCTAAATAAATATAACTCATACCTCATTAAAAACACCTTGTACTATATTAATGATAACAAACTATATGTCATTAATTTAGACAACGCAAGCAAATAGTCATCTGTTGATTTGAGCTATATTTAAAAACAAATGAGGCTGCCCCGCCAGGACAGCCTCATTTGTTTAGGTTCGATAACTCGGAACCCGCTTAAACATACATCACCTTAGAAAGCGTGTATTTAATTATCAGATTTCCATTAACATATAACACGGAGTACGTCGGGAAAACAAAACCCTTGGTGCCTTCGGGGGCGGGACCGTGAACATCTTCGTCGTAATAATTGTCGCTGTTGGCGGTAAAGATATCGTTGTTTTCATTGAATTGCGAATAAACACCTTCGGTCTTAACCTTTTGAATGTATGCCGCAGCATCTTCTTTCGAAACATTTTCGATAACGACTTCTATCTCAACAACATCGTCGACATCGCAAGGATAGAGCCATACATAACCATCAGATGTTTTGCCTCCTTCAAACTCACGGTCAACACGCATATACTTGATATTGCCGCTGCCGGTGTACGGAATCACATATTTAGCCTGTTCCATAGCCGCCGGGTAGCGGTCGCTGAGCCATTGGCAGTCGAACTTGGTGTATTTCTGAATCATATCGGCCGGTACCACAATCGGGCCTGCCTTCTGCAACATCTTGGCAATTGTCTTATAGGTAGTTTCAAAATCACCGGCCTCGGCTATCTTGTTGTAATCGTCAAACGACATAAACGGCATCGTAAACTCTAGTTTTACAGCGTCAATTGAATAAAGGCCTGATGCAGGATATTCAGCCACTACAACCGTTCCAATTGTATCTTCGTAATGTGATGTAAACGCGTTACCATCATTATCGTTATAATAATCCATTGAGAAAGAGTAGATTGACGATTTTCCATCCCAAGCCTGGAAGCCTGCCGGATAGAACGGTTCGCAGTACATTGCCAGTGTGCTAAGGAATTGCGATGTGTCGTCAATCATAAACACACTGCCATCGGTGCCTTTGGCAACAAGTTCTCCTTCTGAATTAACATAGATGCCAGGCTCGGACTGCTCATATTTTTTCGTCGTGTTGAAGAAATCATCAATATTGCCTTGATTCTCGTCACCAGAGTTATTTTCAAGTTCCGAGCACTCATTATAGTCTTTTGCCGACGATTTTTCGTAGCTGACATCAAGTCCTGACTGTTGCAATCTGCCGACATACAACTTAACTTCTGCTTCCGTGTCCCACATATAAGAAACTTGCGGCAAAGTGCCCAAAACAGTAGTTGTAACCTTCCAACAGTAATTGCCGTTGGTACCGGCTACCGGATTATCCTCATTACCGGAATTGTCGTCATCACAAGCGGCAATCATCATTACGCTTGCCGCACAAATCATTGATAATAAATACTTTTTCATAAACGTGCCATTTTAGTTAAACATTTGGTAAATTCTCTCATTATTAATTCAATACACAAACATAGCGTATTTTTTTGTTAAATGTCGTTGTCTGAAACTTTTTATCCACCATCTTCAACTCCGCACGTTTACGTTGCATCAACGGAAATAAACCTTGCTATGAGCGTCAATGTCATTCATTTTTCATTGAAAATGTGAGTTTTCCGTCCATAACATAGGCTCCATCGGGAAGAGTAAATGTCAGATTGTCGAAATACAATTTTGCCTCATTTTCGGAATACTCCAGCAGATAAATCTTTCCTTTATAATTTGATGTAAAATAGTTTGAATTTGATGATGCAGGCATTCCAAAATCAATCTTGTTGATTTTAATTCTCTCGTTAGGCCTGTATTTGTCCAACCCATAGATATCCACCATCAAAGATAAGACTTCATTCACATAGAAGCCTTTGGTTGTCGCAAAAAGCGAATACTCGTTCCCATCTTTTGTGATGTGCAAGTATTCATCGTTAAACATTCTTGGTGCACCGTCGGGAACAATAATTGAACATTCCTTATTTGCATCAATTTCCAATGTGTCGTCCTTTAAATCATCGTTTTTGCAAGAAAAAAGGACAGTCGCAAGTGCGACGAGAACTGTTGTTTTTGAAATAACTCTGTTCATAATAGTTGTTTTTTAGTTAAACATTAAGTAAATACTCTCATTCTTAAAGTAATACACAAATATAATGCATTTTTTTGTAAATGCAGTAAAATTTTATTCCACCACCTTCAACTCCGTGCGGCGGTTCGTTTCGCGGCCTTCGGCGGTTGAATTATCGCCAATTGGTATCTGCTTTCCGTAGCCTTTGAACGACAACTGCGACTGGCCAACGCCTTGCGAAAGCAGATAGTCGTAAACCGATTTGGCGCGTTTCTCAGAAAGTTGCTGATTATAAGCATCGTTGCCAACATTGTCGGTGTGGCCACCAATCTCGAACTTCACGCCCGCGCTGTTTTTGATGAACACCGCCATCTGGTTCAACTCCACAAACGACTGTGGCATAAGCTCATACGAGTCGAACTTGAAAAAGATGTTGCGCAAGATGGTGTTCGCTCCAACTTGCGGTTTCTCAAGTTTGATATTGACCACGTAAGGCTTTGTGGATGAATGAGTTTCAGTCAGATTAAAGTGCTGCGAGTTGAACAGATAGCCTGGACTGGTGGCAAGCATCGCATATTGGCGGCCAACTGGCAGACTGACAAGAAAATCGCCGCCATCGGCGCCCGTTTTTACTGACATCACCGTGTCGCCCTTGGGCAAATTGAGCAGTTGCACGCGTGCGTTCAGCGGCAGGTTTGTCTGCGCATCTGTCACTAAACCACTAACATACGACACTGGTGTCGGCCGCACGGCTTCGGGCAGTTCAAAGGTATAGATGTTTTTTGTGTCGCTGTTGATGTTCGACGAGAAATAGGCCGTAACGCCCTTATTATCAACCACAAGACCAATCTCGTCGCAGTGCGAGTTTATTGGATAGCCAAGGTTGACGGGCTCTGTCCAATGGCCCGCGCTGTCGAGCCGCGACATAAAAATATCTTTCCTGCCCAATCCTGGATGGCCATCGGAACTGAAATAAAGTGTCTGATTATCAGGGTGAATAAACGGACAAATATCGTCGCCTGGGGTGTTGATGGGCGCACCCAAATTCTTCGGCTTGCCCCAACGGCCGTTGGCGTCGAGTTCCGAAACCCAAATGTCCATCTTGCCCAAACCGCCCGCGCGGTCCGACGCAAAGTAGAGATAGCGACCATCGGGCGAAAGGCACGGCTGCTTGTCGGCCGACTTGCCATTCACCACATTTCCTGCATTATAGGGCCTGCCCCACTGACCGTAAACATTTTTCCTGGCAAAATAGATGTCGCATTTGCCAAAGCCGTCGCGGCGGTTGCAACCCGTGAAAACCAATGTGTTACCATCGGCCGAAATCTGCTGCGCGCCTTCGTTGCCAACGGTGTTGATTGGCGCCCCAATGGGCACGGCTGGCTGCCACTGACCGTCGATGAAACGCGTCACATAGAAATCTTCCTGCATCAGAATCGAGCCATCGGGAAAAAAGCGAGTGCTGTCGGGCAACAACATTGTGAAAACCAACGTTTTGCCATCAAGCGAAAGCGACGGCCAATACTGCTCGTATGGCTGTTCCAAGTCGGCGCCGAGCGATTTCGGCTCAAACGGTACTGGATTGTTCACTAAATCGATGGCAATCTGACATTTAGCCATATATTGTTCGGCCAATTCCTTCGATTTGGCGTTCGCCTTCGGATTAGTCAAAAACACTGAATAATAATGCTTTGACTCGGTGTACTGGCCATTGTCGTAAAGAGCGTTGGCAAGATTGTAGTCGAGATAAGTGTCGAAGGTGGAATCGATGGCGCGGACGGCCAACAGCGCCTCAACAATGCACTCGCAGAAATCGCCGTAACTGCACATTTCGGCCTTCAGCAGATAGGCTTCAAGAAAACGCGGGTCGGCATCGATGGCTTTGTTAATCTCGATTTCGGCATTGGCCAAATCGCGTTGATTCATAAACGATTTCGCGCGGAAATAGTACGATTTTGCCTTGCTCGACTTGGTGGTTGTCAGCGCTTCGTGCTGGGCGCTGGCCGCCACAACCGAAAAAAGCAGCGCGAAGGTTGCGAATATTTTTAGTAACTTATTCATAATCAGTTTTCAGAACGCAGATGACGCAGATTTAACAGATTAACGCAGATTTTTCAATTAGTACATTTCAAAATCAATTCCACGTAGATATTACAAAATGCAATAAAATATTGATTATCAAATATAATCGCGACGGATAATCAACCCTTTTTCTTCAAGAACGGCGGTTACTTTCTGAATCAAATCAACCTTCTCTTTCAAAGGCAGGAACGCCGACTTGAATCCGTTAATTATCAGGTATTTAAGTTCGCTTGGCGTGAATCCGAACTTCTCAATCACAAGCATATACTCGTCGGTGAGAGTTGTGTTGGAAATCAAGCGGTTATCGGTGTTGATGGTGACGCGGATTCCCAAATCGAAATAGAACTTAACTGGGTGTTTTTCAATGCTATCGACGGCTTTGGTCTGCAAGTTCGACGTGACGCACATCTCGAGCGGAATGCGGTGGTCGTTCACATAGTTGAGCAGGTCGCCGTCCTCGCGCAAGCGCGTGCCGTGGCCAATGCGGTTGGCGCTCACCATATGCAGCGCCTGGTGGATTGACTCGGGCCCGTAAGCCTCGCCCGCGTGCACCGTGGTGTTGATATTATTATTGATTATCAAGTCGAAAGCCTCTTTGTGGTCCTTGGCGGGAAAACCGTCTTCGGCGCCTGCCAAATCGTAGCCCACCACCCCGCGGTTCTTGTAGGCCACCGCCAATTCGGCCAACAGCAGCGACGTTTCGGGCGTTGAGTGGCGCAGTCCGCAGACAATGATTCCAACCTTTATGTTGAAATCGCGCTCGGCACGGGCCTTGCCCTCGAGCACGGCGTCAATCACCTCGGTCAGTTTCAAACCTTTGTTAACGTGCAAGATAGGCGAAAAACGAATCTCAAGATACCAAACATTTTCGGCGGCGCAGTCTTCGGCCAACTCGTACGTGGCGCGCACAAGCGAGTCGTAAGTCTGTAGCACTGAGCAAGTTATATCAAACGCTTTCAGATAGACTTCCAAACTCGGACAGTCCATACCCACCTTGAGCATCGACTCGAGTTTCGCAGGGTCATCGGTTGGCAACTTAACGTTTTGTTCCTTAGCAAGTTCCAAAATCGTCGACAAGCGCATCGAGCCATCTAAGTGGCAGTGCAGTTCGGCCTTCGGCAGGCTCTTGACAAATTCGCGGGTGAGTTCCATATCAGTTGTAAGTTTTAAGTTTTCGAAGTTAAGAGTTTTGAGTAAAGTGTAATGAGTAAAGAGTAAAGTTTTTGCTAATTATCTAATACCCAACACCTAACACCCAATACCATATTTTATGCCAATATAGCAAAAATTGCTGGACGTTTGTGCAAATCGGGCTTATGTTTTGGCCATTCGGCGATGCGAAGGGTGAGCGCGAACTCGGTTTCGAGCGTCAAATCGGCGGCAATGCATAGGCGCGTCTCGGAGTGCAGATTCTGCATAAAGTCCTCATAAAGAGCCATATTGCGATAGGGCGCCTCAATGAAAAGTTGCGTCTGGTGCTCGGTTTGCGAGCGCTTCTCGTAGTTGCGGATAGCGCGGATGCGTTCGGGCTGTTTGACAGGCAGATAGCCGTTGAAGGCGAAGTTCTGGCCGTTCAGTCCCGAAGCCATCATTGCAAGAATTATCGACGACGGCCCCGACATTGGCACCACGCGAATGCCCTTTCGGTGAGCCATTGCCACCACGGCGTTTCCTGGGTCAGCCACGGCTGGCGCGCCCGCTTCCGACATCAGCCCCACGTGCTCACCGCGCTCACAGGCGTCGAGATATTGCCCAATGGTTGTCAGGTCGGTATGTTCGTTAAGTTCCACAAAATCAGAGTCGTCTATCGGAAAACTTGGGTCGACGGCGCGCAGAAAACGACGGGCCGTGCGCGTGTTCTCGACCACGAAATGGCGCAACTGAGCCGCCACGCCCAACACCTTGGCTGGAATGACATCGGCTGGCTGCTGCTCGCCTAACGTTGTGGGTATCAGGTAAAGATTGCCTTTCATTGTTGATTAATATTTATTTCTAATTCACCTGCAGGCGGAAATGGTAAATACTCACCTGTAGGTGGGTTAATATTTAACAGCATTCGATGATTGTTATTAAAGCAAGAAATACCATCACCAAATGCATAAAAAATATAACCACGTTGCGCAAGGTCGCTGGCTTTCTTAAACCACTCTTTATATTCGGCGTCATTACCTTTACCCCATTCAGCAATGTGCGGATAATGCTCAATAAATTGATTTGCTATCTCATAGGGTGTTAATCCTTCACAATCGCCCCATTTGAACTGACCGCTATGAGTATCTGCCGCGGTGTGTGCTGGTCCGTGATAAATTGCACCACAATTTTTCAGTGTATATTTTTTGACTGTTGTGGCACAACGCCACAACAACCCGCTAGGTGAAAGACAAGGACAGGCACGAATTAATTCGTAACCCATCTCGTGAAGTTCCCTAATAACAAGAAAATAACGTTTTATGCCTTCTATGTAGTCCATATCAGTTATATGATGCTAAAATAGAAAAGTTTTATGATTCGCGCCGCCGTTTGCAGTATTGAAACTACAATAGCGCAATTATTTCAGCGGAAAAAGCCACTTTAATCACACCATTCGGCATCGGCAAATTCATCACAAAAACGCCAAATGAATTACCACGAAAACACCTAATGAATTACCACGAAAACACCGAACAAATTACCACGAAAACACCGGATGAAAATAGGATATTAAATTATTATTCATATATTTGTGGTCGAAATTTAAAGGCAATATTATGGAATATTTAGAGCGTATGGCCGACAGCCAAATACAGGAACGACTGAACGCCTTTGGTGCGGTGCTGATTGAAGGTCCGAAATGGTGCGGAAAAACCACATCGGCCGAACACATCGCGGCAAGCGTCATCAAATTGCAAGACACCGAAATGAGAGCGCAGTACATTGCCACTGCCGCAACCAACCCCGCGCTTCTGCTACGGGGCGCCACGCCGCGCCTGATTGACGAATGGCAGGACATTCCCGCCTTGTGGGATGCCGTGCGCTCTATGGTTGACAGCCGCGGGCTGGAAGGCCAATTCATATTAACTGGGTCGAACACCGTAGACAAATCGCAGACGCTGCACTCTGGAAATGGACGCATATCGCAGATGGAAATGCTGCCGATGAGCCTGTGGGAATCGAAAGAATCGAATGGCGAAATCAGCCTGAAAGACCTTTTCGACAATCCGCAAATGAACATCGAAGCGGTTTCCGACGTTGATATTGACCAACTTATCTTCATAACCTGCCGTGGCGGCTGGCCCGCGTCACTGCGGCTGCGCGACGACAAATCGAAACTTATGGTGGCGAAAAACTATTTCCGCACCGCCTGCAAAGAAGATGTGAGCAGGGTTGACGGTGTCTCGCGCGACGAGAAACTGGCTCGGATGATTCTGCGCTCGTATGCCCGCAACATCTCAACCTTGGCAAAGAAAACGACCTTGCTGGCCGATGTTTCGGCATCCGAAGAGATTGACTGCTCAATGGACACCTTCACTTCGTATGTCAAAGCATTCGAGAAACTGTTTATCATTCAGGACATTGGCGCGTGGTGCCCCGCCGTGCACAGCAAAGATGCCATCCGCAACACACCAAAGCGGTCGTTCTGCGAATGACGCCGAGTTCGTTCACCACGCAACTCAAAACGTTCGGGTTTATGTTCGAGCAGTTGTGCATTCGCGACCTGAAAGCCTACACTTCGGACATCGACACGCACGTTGGCTACTATCACGACCGCTACGGCCTTGAAGCCGATGTGGTTCTGCATCTTAACGACGGCCGTTACGCGCTCATTGAGTGCAAGTTGGGAAGTGGCGAGATTGAACTGGCCGCAAAGCATCTGCTGGAACTGAAACGGTTGATTGCGGAACATAATAAAACCGAGAAACAGAACAAGATACGCGAGCCCGACCTGCTTCTGATTCTGACAGGCGGAATGTACGGCTACCGCCGAGCCGACGGCGTGTATGTGGTTCCGCTTGCCTGCCTGAAGAACTGATTTGCAACGGTTTTCGGTCGTGCGGGAAAAACTTTTTGCCGCCCGCGCCGCCGTTTGCAATATTGAAACTACATTAGCGCACAATTTCAGACTGAAATGAAAGTAACATTTTTAGGCACGGGGGCGTCGCACGGCATTCCGATTGTGGGGTGCAGATGCTCTGTGTGTCAGTCGGTTAACCCGAAAGACAAGCGGCTGCGCAGTTCGGTTTACATTGAAGTCGAAGGGCGCCACCTGCTCATCGACCCTGGGCCCGATTTGCGGCAAGCGGCTCTGCGCGAAGGCTTTACGCAGATTGACGCCGTGCTCATCACCCACGAGCACAAAGACCACACCGCTGGCATCGACGACATACGAACCTTCAATTACATAATGCGCCGCGCCATTCCGTTCTACGCTCAGCCGCGCGTTACCGACACCATCCGCCGCGAGTACGCCTACGCCTTCAGCGAGCCGCACTACCCTGGCGCACCGCAGATTGAACTTCACCCGATTAGCAACGAACCATTTGATGTTCAAGGTATTACGGTCACGCCGATAAACGTTCTGCACGGCACGCTGCCCACCACGGGCTTCCGCATCGGGCAGTTCGCCTACATCACCGACGCCAAAACCATCGCCGACAGCGAGATGACCAAACTGCAAGGCCTTGACACCTTGGTTATCAACGCTTTGCGCATTGAGCAGCACCCCGCGCACTTGAGTCTTGACGAAGCGCTCGACATCATCGGCCAACTCAAGCCGCGCCGCGCCTATCTGACGCACATTAGCCACAAAATCCCTGTGTATGACGAACTTATAAAGATGTTGCCCGACAATGTTCTGCCTGCTTACGACGGACTGAAGATAAGGATTGAATGACAGAAGGATTGAATAACTGAAGTCCCGATAGCTATCGGGATGAAGAATTGAGAACAACTTAAATGCTGAATAATGAACGACATAACCCTTAACGCTCACAACAAGGAAGAGTTTCCGCCGATGCACACCACCGAGCACATTGTGAACCGCGCAATGATTAATCTTTTCGGCTGCGGGCGGGCGTTTGAAGCGCACATCGAGCGCAAAAAAAGCAAGCTCGACTACCGGCTCGACCACTGCCCCACTGACAGCGAAGTGGCGGCACTCGAAGCGGAAGTCAACCGTGTGATTGACAGCCATCTGGACGTCACAACCGAGTTCATCACGCAAGCCGAAGCCAAATCGCGCTTCGACCTGAGCCGCCTGCCCGACGATGCGTCGGAAACGGTGCGTGTGGTGAAGGTCGGCGACTACGACGAGTGCCTTTGCATCGGGCTGCACGTGGGCAACACAGCGGAAATCGGCCGCTTCAAAATCATCAGCCACGACTGGGACGCTGACACAAAACGCTGGCGGCTGCGGTTCAAATTGGAATAGGTTTGGTATGTTTTTTTAACTACTTTCGCAACATTCCGCTGTTCGGAATCAAATATTGCAAATATCAATAACACAAATAATTATGAAGGGAATCGATTTTAAGAAGTTTACGCCATACATTGTGGCTCTAGGTGTGTTTTTTGCGCTGACAATGGCCTACTGCTGGCCCGCGCTCAACGGCAAAGTGCTGTCGCAGACTGATATGATAAGCGGCGCCTGTGCCGGTCACGAGGTGAGCGAATTCGCGAAAGCCACCGGCCACACATCGTACTGGACCAACTCACTCTTTGGCGGAATGCCAACATATCAAATCTCATTTTCAACACCTTCATCAAAGATAATCAAAGCGTTACGTAAGATTTACACCTTCTTCCTCGGCTCGGTTTGGGCATGGTTTCTCACCTACCTTTTCGGCTTTTTCATTCTGATGCGCGCCTTCGATGTGAGCAAATGGCTGTCGATAATCGGTTCAATAGCGATAACTCTATCCACTTATTTTCTGATAATTATCGCGGCCGGGCACATCAACAAAGTGTACGCCATCGGTTATATGGCGTGTGTGATTGCCGGATTCGTCTATATTTTCAAAAAACGATACCTGTTAGGCGCCTGTCTGACAATGGTTTTCACTGCTTTCGGAATGATTCTGCACCCGCAGATGGCCTATTATTATATGATGATGCTGGCCGTTTTTGGTGTGGCCGAATTGTATATACATCTGAAAGACAATAGAATAAAAGATTTATTGATTGGTGTCGGCATTTTTGCCGTGTCGCTCGGCATCGGACTCGGAACGGGATACAGCAACGTTAAATCGAACGCCGACTACGTGAAGGAAACAATGCGCGGCGGCCACTCGGAGCTGCACGAAAGCGGCGGAAAGGCGCAGACCGGCCTCGATTTCGACTACGCAACAAGCTGGAGCTACGGCATTGGCGAAACATTGACGCTGCTGGTTCCGAATTTCAACGGCGGCTCGTCGCACTACAATGTCGGCACAAAATCAGACCTTTACAACGAGATGGTGAAACAAGGCGTGCCAAAAAACAACGCAAAGCAGTTCTGCCAAAGCCTGCCGATGTACTGGGGCGACCAACCCTTCACCGAAGGTCCCGTCTATGTTGGAGCCATTGTCTGCTTCCTGTTCCTGCTGGGGCTGATAATCGTGAAAAGCCCTTACAAATGGGCGCTTCTGGCCGCCACGGTCTTCTCGATTCTGCTGGCCTGGGGACGTCATTTCGAAGGACTTACATCGTTATTTTTCAATTATTTCCCGATGTATAACAAGTTCCGCGCCGTGTCATCGATTTTGGTCATTGCCGAAGTGACAATGCCGATTCTCGGATTTATGGCCTTGCAGCAGATTTTCGATAAAAAGATTGACCGTAAGGAACTTACAAAGGCCTTGTGCATATCGGGCGGCGTAACCGGCGGCATCTGCCTGCTGCTGGCGCTGTTCGGCGGCTCAATGTTCAGCTTCACATCGGCCAACGACGCACAGATTTTCAAACAGTTACCCGATTGGATTAACAAGCTGATTGTGAGCGAGCGAGCCTCGATGCTGACATCGGACGCCTTCCGTTCGCTGCTGTTCGTTGCGGCGGCATTCGCAACACTGTGGCTGTTTGTGACCGGCAAACTCAAGAACACGGCCACACTTGTGGTTCTCGGCGCACTGATTCTCATCGACCTTTGGCCGGTGAACAAACGCTATTTCGGCAACGACCATTTTGTTAACGACAAAGACCGCAAAAGCTACTTCAACCAATACGACTATGAGACTCAGATTCTGCGAGATACCGACCCCGATTTCCGCGTGCTGAACCTCACCACCAACACCTTCAACGACGCCCGCACATCGTATTATCTGAAATCGATTGGCGGCTACCACGCGGCCAAACTGCGCCGCTATCAGGATTTGATTGAGGAGCACATCTCGCGCGGCCATATGAACGTACTTAATATGCTGAACACCAAATATATAATTCAGCAAACCAACGATGGTGCGACTCCAATGCTGAACCCCGAGGCGTGGGGTAACTGCTGGTTTGCCGACTCGCTGATTGTGGCCTCAACACCGCGCGAGGAGTGCGACGCGCTGAACAACATCCAATCGCCCGCAACCATCGTCACCGATGCCAAATTCAGCAATCTGGTGCAGAACTTCAACGCCACACCCGACCCGGCCGCATCAATCCGCTTGACGAGCTATGCGCCCGACGAGCTTGAGTATCAATCAGTTTCAAACGAGGCAAAAACAGCCGTTTTCTCGGAAATCTACTACCCTTACGGATGGAAAGCCTACATCGACGAGCAGCCTGCCGAGATTTTCCGCGCCAACTACGTGCTGCGCGCGCTCAACATTCCGGCCGGCGAGCACCAAATCAGGTTTGAGTTCCGCCCCGACTCCATCTACAAGGGCGACAAGATTAGTATGACATTCCTGATTCTGATGCTTGCGTTTGTGGTTGGAAGCATCGGCTGGGGAGTTTACAAACGCACAAAAACAGCTTAACGAAAAAGACTATACCTTATTAGAAAGATTTTGAAGCGATTTGCAAATAGCATTAGTGTGGCGTTGATAGATTTCAAGTGATTCCATTGCCTACTTTTCGCCTCGGTTCACCAACTCTTTTGTCGAGAGCAGGCCGCAAGCAGCCTGAATGTCCTCGCCACGCGACGCTCGGACGGTTGTCAGCACGCCGCGGGCGTTGAGCGCGTCTTTAAATTGTTGAATTGTAGCCTCATCGCTGCCTTGGAACGGGCTGTCGGGGATTGAGTGGAAGCGTATCAGATTGACGCGGCAGTCGATGCCCTTGAGCAGAGCAGCCAGCGCCGAAACGTGGCGCGGCGTATCGTTAAGACCGGCAAACATTATATACTCGAACGAAACACGGCGCTGAAGGCCGAAATCGTGGCGGCGGATGGCGTCAATAACTTCCTGAATGGGATATTTTTTCTGAACGGGCATCATCTCGGCACGCTGGTCGGGCAGCGGATTGTGCAGACTCACAGCCAGATGGCACTTGCTGTTGGCCAGGAATTCCTTCATTCCGGGCACAATGCCGACGGTGGAAACCGTGATGCGTTTCGGGCTCATCGCATAGCCCCAGTCGGCGGTAAGAATCTCAAGGGCGCGCATCACATTGTCGAGATTGTCCATCGGCTCGCCCATACCCATAAACACAATGTTTGTGATGCGGCTAAACTCCTCAATGCTACGCAGTTGGTTGAGAATATCGGTTGCCGAAAGGTTGGCCTGAAAACCCTGTTTGCCGGTCATACAAAAACGGCAGTTCATTTTGCAACCCACCTGCGACGACACGCAAACCGTCACGCGGTCGTCGTCGGGAATCATCGCCGTCTCAATGAAATTCGACTCGCCAATAGGGAACAGATACTTACGGGTGCCGTCGACGCTCTGCTGCATTTTTATTGGCGCGGTCAAGCCGAAAACGTACCGCTCCTGCAACTTCTGCCGAGCCACCTTCGACAGGTTCGAAAACTCGTCAATCGAGCTAACTTCCTTTTTATAGAGCCAGTCGGCAATCTGCTTCGCCGTAAAGGCAGGCAAACCCAATTCGCTGACAATCAGCCTTAGTTGGTCGAGAGTTTTTCCGAACAATGATTCCATCTATTTTGCATTTTTGTATTGCAAATATAGCAATAACGAACCTTCAAATTCGTTATGCCATTGTATAAACTAAAAATCTAAAACAATGAGAAAAATTTCATTCATTGCGGCATTAGGCATACTGACGCTTACCCAATGCCAACAAGGCCCGTCGCGGCAAGAACTTATGACCAGCAACGACAGTCTGCAACGTGTTGTGGTTCAAAAAGATTCGGCAATATACGCCATTATGGGAACATTCTCGAGTATTGAGGATAACTTGCAGGCAATCAAAGACAAAGAGAATATTATTGCTCTGACTGCCACCGGCACCGAAACCCGCCAGACCCGCGAGGAAAGAATCAACGAGGATATTCAACTGATTTACAATATGCTGCAGCAAAACCGCGAGCAAGTCAACAACCTTCAGGCAAAACTGAAAAAAGCCAACGTGAAAAACAGCGAACTGCAGCAGATGATTGCCTCACTCGAATCGCGCATTCAAGAGAAAGACGCTGAAATTCTTCATCTTACAGAGGAACTCCAGGCGTCGAACCTGAAAATTGAAGGCTTGAGCGCGTTGGCCGGAAGCCTGCAACACCGGCTCGACTCGCTCCGCAACGAGGACGACCTGAAAAACGCCACCATCGAAGGCCAGGACGAAGCTCTGAACACGGCCTACTACATCATCGGCTCGGAAAAGGAACTGAAGGAATTAGGCGTGCTCGACAAGAAGGGCAACTTCGCCGTTGGCAGCAAAAAAGCGCGTAAAGATTTCGACAACAGCGTTTTCACCCGCATCGACATCCGCGAGCAGACATCGTTCAACCTGAACGGCGCCAAAAAAGCGAAGGTGGTAACCGCCCATCCGCTCGACTCGTACACCATCTACGGGCAGAAACCTGTTGACAGTCTTGTGGTTAACAACTACTACAAGTTCTGGAACAGCTCGAAATATCTGGTGATTGTGGTGAACTGATTTGCTGGATTATCAATCATAAAAGGCTGTAACCGAATGGGTTGCGGCCTTTTTTCCTAACCAAACCTATTCAAACAAATCCGAATTTTATCCGCTAGCGGATAATGGGGTTGGGTTGTCGCTTCGCGAGAAATTTTTAGAAAATCATATTAAAAATTTATAAAAAATTGATTTTAAGAATTTTATTTCCAAATTTTCTTTCCAAATTTTCTTACAATTTCCGCCCGAAAGGGCGCGGCATAAAATACGTAGGGGCGAATGATTATTCGCCCCTACCGTTTTTATGTTCTAACCGATTTTGTCCGATTCAAACCGAATTATATCAATCGTTTATCATCACCCTCATCACCACATTGCCCGTTTTCACGATGTAAACACCTGCGGCATTGACGCGCAATTCTGCGCGGACGCGATGAATCGCGTCCCTACAAATCAATTTGCCCATTGCATCGTAAACGCAAATTTCATCTGAGGCGTTTTCAACAACGATGGTACGGCCGTTGGCGTAAACGTGCACGGTGTTGGCGGTTTCATCGCCGAGAGCGGTGACAGCACCTGCGGCAAAATAGGCCGTGAGCATCTTATCTTCCTCAACCACAAACTCGTAGGGGTTGGCGGTTTCGCCGTTGCTCCACTGCACAAAATGGTAGTTTGGGTAGGGCTTGGCAAGGCAACTCACGCGCTCGCCGTAACTGTAAACGCCGCTGCCCGACACCATTCCCATATCGGCATTGTTCTGCGACAGAATAATGTTGTACTGCATCGGCACAAAGACGGCCGTGTAGGTGGCATCGGCTATGGCGCGGACGGTGCGCGGATTATCGGTGCGGCCATCGGACCACTGCTCAAAGAGGTAATGGGCGCTGGCTGTGGCCGAAAGCGTGGCGTTGTTGCCCACAACATAACTGCCCGTGCCCGCAACCGAGCCCCGAAGCGTATCGTTGACCGCAACTATAACATTGACTGTCTGCAACTTACCAAACTCCGCCACAATATTTGTATCGCCCTCAACGGTGAGCGTGCGCGGATTGGTTGTCACACCATCGCTCCAGCCTGTGAAATAGCAGTTGGCGGCTGACGTGGCCTGCAACTGAACGCTGACGCCGTAATCGTAACTGCCCGCTCCGCTCACTGCGCCGCAAAGGCTGTCGGAAGCGGCAAGCGCAACCGAGTGGCGGTCGATAGCGAACACTGCCTCAAACGCCGTATCGTGCTCAACCACAAACTCCTGCGTTGTCTGAACGGCGCCGTTTTTCCACTGCACAAAATGGTGGTGCGCCGCAGGCTTGGCCTCAACTTTGGCCGCCGAGCCGTAACTGTAGAGCCCTGCGCCGCTCACTGCGCCCATTGCCGTATCGCACTTGGCCGCAACGCTGAAAGTATCGATGCCGAAGGTGGCCGTGAGCACCGTGTCGCCACGAAGCAGCACCTCGCGCGGATTCTGGCGGTTGCCATCGCTCCAAGCCACAAAGTGATGGTGCGGCACCGCAATGGCCGAAATAATTATCTTCTCGTTGAAGTGATAAACGTCCGACAACTCTGTCACCGTACCGTGCACTGTATCAGCCGATTTTACCTCAACATCAACCTCATCTGGAACAAAAACGGCCGTGAACGCCGTGTCGCGCGTTATGGCCACGCGGCGCGGGTTGTCATAGTTGCCATCGTTCCACTGCTTGAAGGCGTAGCCGTGGTTGGCAGTGGCTGATATTGAGGCTGTTGCAAGATAATCGAATGTTCCGCCACCGCTCACCGAACCCAACTCCGCATTATTACAGCCAACAGTTATAGCATATCGGTTTGCAGCAAATTGCGCCTGAATGACTGTATCGCCACGCAAAACAATTGTGCGAGGATTGGCGGTTACGCTATCGCTCCATTGGCTGAAATGGTAGCCGTAGTTGGCTGTGGCACTGATGGTTATCGTATCGTAATAATGATGCGTTCCCGACGGAGCGGAAACCTTACCGCGCACAGTATCGGCCGAAACCACCTCAACACTAACCTCATCAGGAACAAAAACGGCCGTGAATGCAGTGTCGCACGTTACGGCCACGCGGCGCGGGTTGTCGTAGTTGCCATCGTTCCACTGCTTAAAAGCATAGCCGTGGTTGGCAGTGGCTGATATTGAGGCTGTTGCAAGATAATCGAATGTACCGCCACCGCTCATCGTGCCCAACTCCGCGTTATTGCAGCCAACCGTTATAGAATATTGGTTTGCAGCAAATTGCGCCTGAATTACAGTATCGCCACGCAAAACAATTGTGCGAGGATTGGCGGTTACGCTATCGCTCCAACGGGTAAAATGGTAGCCGTAGTTGGCTGTGACACTGATGGTTATCGTGTCGTAATAATGATGCATCCCCGACAGAGCGGATACCTTGCCGCGCGCGGTATCGGTCGAAAACACCGACACACTAACCTCATCAGGTACAAAAACAGCCGTAAATGCAGTGTCGCGCGTTAAAGCAATTGTTCGCGGATTCTCGGTATTGCCATCACCCCATTTCTCGAAAACGTATCCATAGTTTGCTGTAGCTGTTATCTTATTGTTTGTAAGATAATTAAAACTGCCATCGCCTGAAACCGAGCCTCGCTCGGCAATGTTTGTTTTAAGAGTTATAGCATATTGGTTTACAGCAAACTCCGCCCGAATGGCTGTATCTTTCCTTAAAACCACAGTGCGAGGATTGGCGGTTTCGCCATCGCTCCACTTTGCAAACGTGTAGCCGTAATTTGCTGTGGCTGAAATCTCAATCTCATCGTTGTAATGGTAGGTGCCAGATGAATTTGAAACCGTGCCTTGCGCAGTGTTGGCTGACGCAATCTCTGCCTCAACCTCATCAACCACAAAGTAAGCCACCAACGCAGTATCTTGTGTTACTGTAATATAGCGAGGATTTGACTTGTTTCCATCGCTCCATTGGTAGAAAACGTAACCAGTCTCGGCGTTTGCCTGAATAACTGCATTTTCACTACAAGTGGGTTCTTTTTTTATTTCTATAGTACCCCTTGCCTCATCATCCGATTGCGCACTAAACACATACGAAAAATCTTCCGTATAATTACCAAATGTTCCCCAATATGCGGCTGACTTATAATTATTTAACGAACCACACGGTATGTGAATAGAAGTAACAGACTGCAAAGCATTGATATTGCTTAAATTTGGCACTGTTTGGCTCTTCATTATTAAGGTAATAGACGAAGCACAATCGCTAAAAATATTTTCTGCAATATCAGTAACTACATATTCTACATCCTCTGATACCACAGTTTCTGGTATTTCTACAGAAGAACTGTTTCCAATGTATTTGCAAACCTTAACTGTATATGGTTCTTC
>CAMHPA010000041.1 GCA_946186925.1 uncultured Bacteroidota bacterium
ATGTATTCGTTGTTGGATAATGGTGTGTCATATAGAGAGTTTGACATAAAGCAACAAAGAAAATATTATTCAAAGATAATAGAAACCGATAGTACAAATTTGTTCTATAATGGCGACTTGAAAAATGGTCTATTTGCCTGGGAAGCACGTCAAAAGCCTCATGACTGCATTCATTTTGGAATGTATGAGGATGAATGTGGTGATAGTGTAATTAGGGTGGCACGAGGTTGCTCAACTGGTTATTTCCAAGTTTATTACAAAGGCCGTTCGATTGTATATCACAAAGATGTAACGTATGAGATTTCGTTTTTATACAGAGTTTTAGAAGGCTCTACAAATCCGTTTTGTGTCGGTTGGTGGGTGAACGAGGGGCAAGGTTGGCGTCATAAATTGCCACAAACAATAGTTCCTATTGATAGTGTTTGGAATCGTTGCACTGTGTCGTATAAATTTAGAGAAGACCAAATGAATCCAGAATGTTTTTTGAATAATTTGAAAGCGGGTTCCACTATTGAAGTTAAAGGTATAAAAATGACTTGCGATGATACCACAGGCCTTCTTCGTTATGTTGACCAACTTCCAGATAGTGTTATTCATAGATACTATTCGAATGACACAATAAACTATTTTGCAGCATCGCGTACCGATCGTTGGCGCTATGCACTTGAACTTTGGCAGACTCGTTACAATACTAAGCAGAAAATATTCGGCCGTGGGTTCAAGTATCTTGAATGGTATGGTGAGAAATTTTTGGGCAACCCTAAACGTTACGATTTCCCGCATAACCCTATCATCTCGTCGTTCCTGTATTCGGGTATTATTGGTGGTGTGGTTTATATCATCTTCTTGATAATGAGCCTTTGGCTTTATTGGAAGAAACGGCAGCAGTTGGGCATCTTCTTCATAATGTATCTGTGTTGTATGTTCTTCAGTATGTTCAGCGGCAGCAGCCATTTCAGTTTCCCATTGTTTGCATTCCTTTCGTTCTTGCCGTTTGTTGAAGCTGGTCGAAAAACGGTTCCAGTCACCGAAAAATAGCCTTGCGCTATTAACACCCAACTTGTTGAATACATAATTGAATTAGCCCGAAATCAATAGATAAAATAAGTAAATTGTGCTTGCTTTTTAGCATCTGGTTGTGAGTAAAACCGTTTGGCAATCAGATTGTTATAAATGGCGAAGCCTTGCGTTTTTTTATATTCTGACAAGAATGGAAATGCGGGCGGAAATTTAATCGGACGATATATGAAACGTTTATTCAGCACACTCATTCTGGCCGCCATTTGTTGGCAGGCATCGGCGCAAGCCACATTGTTCAACGAAACGGAGACATTGTCGGTTGATGTGAACGGCGATAACCGCACCGACAACGCACTGCTCGACATAGTTTTTCCCGACGGTGGCGACAGGCTGCTAACCTACAAAATGGAGCTCGCAAGCCGCATCACGCGGGTTGGCGGAGAGTTGCTCATCACCATCGATAACAAGAGCGTGAAGATGGGCTCGACGCATCAGTATAAAGGCTTTTCTATTGATAAGGTACTGATGCCCAACACATTCAGTATTGAGTTTGTTTTGCTGACCAAACAGGGCAGTGAGTTGAAGCGCTGGACGGTTGAAAATGAACCGTTTGAGTCGGGCAAAAATATGGTGCGTTTCTATTTCACAGAAGATGAGCAAACCGATTGCAAATTGCGGATTGTTGAGGCCGGATTGCACTTCAGCAAGTCGGGTGTGCGTGAGGCCGATGAGTTTGTAACTTTAATCGATGACTATTTCAACACTGACGCGCATCTGAAAATGATGGAGCAGGAGCTGGCCGCCGTCAAGGCCGACTCGATTGAGCAGCTTGAGCAATCGCGGCAGCAGACCATCGACAATGTGGCGGTGTTCAACAATATCAAATCGCGGCATTTCGACACCGAGCTTGACCTTGCCACCAGCGACCCCATCGGCTTGACCGACCACGTGAGGGCGGTGGAGCAGACTAACCGCAACATCAAAAAACAGGTTGAGTACGCGCTGTCGCATATGTGGGAGACCTATCACAAAAAAGGTATGGACTGGCTCAATTGGGGCAAAGGCGACAAGGCTGAGGATTTGTTTATCAAGTCGATAGGGGCGAAGACGAATTATGCGCCGCCGCATTACCAGCTTGCGCTGATGGATTTCGAGGGGAAACTCTATCGGAAGGTGCTCGACACTTGCGTGAGAATTATTGCCGATATGAATCCCGATTCCGACACACGTTACGGCACCATCAAACTTGCCGAAAAAGTGATTTACGTTTATATCGATTCGGTTAGTTATTTTATTGAAAATAAGGATGTTGATGGCGGATTTGCAATGCTTTCGGTTTGCAAGGACTACTGCAAGCGAATCAAAGGCATACGTCGTTTCGAGGAGTTTGACAAACTTTCGGCGCAACTCTACGGCGCCATCCACGCCAAACTGGTGGCTCAAGCCAGAGAGTTCTACGATGCCGCCGATTTGCGGCAGAGTACTGTTTTTGCCGATTCGGCGGCAAGCTTGCGCGCTGAATATCCGACATTTGACATCGATGCCACCGATGAATCGAAGTTGCTGAACCAGTTGTATGTGGCTTGGATTGCATACGGTAAGAAGGTGTCGATGGACAAGCCTGACGAGGCACTTTTCTCCTTCGACCAGGCAACGCACATCTGCCGCACGCATAAAGCTGTGAATTGTACCGATGAGCTTGAGAAACTGGCGTTCGACAGCCGTACGCACAAGTATATGCAGATTCTGACCGAGGCTAAATCGTCGCTCGACGACGGTTATCCCGACTCGGCGCTTGAGCAGCTCGACGAGGCGGAGACGTACCGCCAGACGTGGGAGCTCAAGAATATTGCGCTCGCCGATGAGTTGCGCGTTGAGGCTTATCAGCAGAAATACGACGGCCTGATGTGCGAGGGCGATGACGCGCTGAACCGCAAGCAACCGCGCGAGGCGTTGGCGTTCTATGCCGCGGCGCTGGCAATCAACAAGTCGCAGCCCATTGTGGCCGACACAGCCTGGACCACCAAGCACCGTGATGCGTCAGTGATGTACGTTATCAATCTTTGCAGTTTGGGCATTTCATACGCCAATATGCTGCAGATGGGCAAGGCCGGACAGCAGTATCAGACGGCGTTGGCTGTGGCCGAAGAATCGAAAATATCGAAGATTGAAGAGGTGCAAAACGCATTGGCCGAGCTTTCGGCCGCACTCAACGAGGGTGAGTGCAGTCAGGCTTGGTTCGACTATAACGTGCAGGCAGGAGCAGCTGAAAGACTCATAAAGCAGAAAGAGTTTTTAAAGGCGCGAACCGTGCTTCACAAGGCTGCCGGTATTGCCCGGGCTAATTACAACTGTAATTTGACTGACTCTGTGGCAAAAATGCGCGCTAACGACATCGAAACCATTTGCCGCTATCAGCAAATGATCAATTCGATTCAGCCGATGCTTGAGCAAAAGGAGTTCAAGCAGGCGCTGGAAACCTATGTGGCCGCCACTGAGTTTTTCACCGACAGCTGCAACAACAAATTCGACATCCGGCATAAACCAGTTTATGATTATGTGTTTGAGAATCAGTATAGTGGATTGGTTGATGCTGCCGTTGTCTATTATGCGGAGATCAACGAGTTGAAAAAATCGCTTAAGTTGCTCAATGAGCTGAATCGACGTTATTTTGAGGCCATGTGGGCGCGCGAGAGTCAGGAAAAACTGGGCATTGAGCTGGCCCGCCGCGATTTTCGCGAGCATCCGTCGGCCGACCCGAAGGTGAAAGTTCTCGATTACACTCATGGTGACAAGTGGTATAACAACCTTAAACGCGCTTACCAGCAAGAGTGGATTGACAATTCAATTGAGAATTTGAAAGATGACAAATCGAGCGCAAAGAGCAAAAAACAATGATTTTCTGCCTATCTTTGCCGCAAATTTCAAGATATGCAGACAGATATCAAACTTAATACTATTCCCGAGGCCATTGAGGCTATCAAACGTGGTGATTTTGTGATAGTTGTGGATGATGAAGACCGCGAGAACGAAGGCGATTTTGTGATTGCCGCCGAAAAAATCACGCCCGAAAAGGTGAATTTTATGCTGAAAAACGGCCGCGGACTGCTCTGCGCGCCCATCACCATCGACCGTTGCGCCGAGTTGGAACTCAACCATATGGTCGATAACAACACATCGATTTTGGGCACGCCGTTCACCGTGTCGGTTGACAAGATAGAAGGCTGTACCACAGGCGTTTCGGCTGCAGACCGCGCCGCCACCATCCGTGCTTTGGCCGACCCCGAATCGAAACCGTCAACCTTTGCGCGCCCAGGCCACATCAATCCGCTTTACGCTCAAAACAAGGGCGTTATCCGTCGTGCGGGACACACAGAGGCAGCCGTCGATTTGGCCCGCCTTGCAGGACTTCATCCCGCCGCCGCACTCATCGAGATTATGAACGAAGACGGCACAATGGCGCGGATGGAACAGTTGCAAGTGATTGCTAAGGAATTTAATCTCAATATAATAACCATCAAAGACCTGATTGCCTACCGCCTGAAGCAGGACACGCTCATTGAGCGCGGCCCCGAAGTGCATCTGCCGACGGCTTACGGCGATTTCCGTCTGATTCCGTTCCTTCAGAAGTCGAACAACAAAGAGCACATCGCCTTGATTAAGGGCTCGTGGGAGAAGGATGAGCCGATTCTGGTGCGCGTCCACTCATCGTGTATGACGGGCGACATTTTCGGCTCGATGCGTTGCGAGTGCGGCGAGCAACTGCATAAGGCAATGCAAACCATTGATAAAGAAGGCAAAGGCGTCATTATCTATATGAATCAGGAAGGGCGCGGCATTGGGCTGATGGCTAAAATCAAGGCCTACGAATTGCAGGAACACGGCTACGACACCGTCGATGCCAATATCCATCTGGGTTTCGACGCCGATGAGCGCGATTATGGGGTGGGGGCGAGCATTCTGCGCGAGTTGGGCGTGAGCAAGATGCGCCTGATGACCAACAATCCCGTGAAGCGCATCGGACTTGAAGCCTATGGGCTCGAAGTGGTTGAGAATGTGCCAATTGAGATTGAGCCGAACAAGTACAACGAGTTCTATATGCGCACCAAAAAAGAGCGTATGGGACACACTCTCAGGCTGATACACTGCAACAACAAATAATGAAAACCGTCTGCGTTTTTTGTGCGTCGAACCGTGGCTCAAGTGCTGAATATGAGCGCGTTGCCGCCGAATTTGGCGCATTGCTCGCCGCGCGCGGGCTGGATTTGGTTTACGGCGGCGCCAACGTTGGGCTGATGCGCTGCGTGGCCGAAGCCGCAATGGCAGGCGGCAGCAAGGTGACGGGCGTCATCACCGAATTTCTGGCTGGCCGCGAACTGGCGCAGTCGGGATTGGCAAAAATGCTCACCGTTAGCACAATGCAGGAACGCAAGGCCACAATGGAACGCCTTTCGGACGGATTCGTGGTTCTGCCTGGCGGTTTTGGCACAATGGATGAGATGTTCGAAATCTTGTCGGGCGGACAGTTGGGATTCCACAAAAAGCCGCTTGTAGTGCTGAATATCAATGGTTTCTACAATCACCTGAAGGCCCAACTCGAGTTTATGGTCAGAGAGAAGATGCTTTTGCCGCAGCACGCCGCAATGGTGCAGTTCGCCGACACACCTGCCGAAGCCATCGACCAATTATTCGGCTATTCAGCACCCGTGGTGGGGAAATGGATTGATGATATTCGCCGCGACAACGGGCACGAAGTTTCAGAAGAGTAGAGTGTGGGATTGGCTTAAACAGTTTTCATCTTCAACCTTCAATCCTTCAATCCTTCAATCCTTCAATCAGTCTCTCATATCAATAATCTCAACGCCGGGGAATTTCTTCGCATCGAAATTGAGCTGAGCGTCATCAATTTTCTGATTGGTGACGAATTTAGTTAGCGTGAGAGTGAATCGCGTGCCGTCTTTTTGGAAACACTTGATTTGATAAAGGTCGTTACTTGATGTAAACCAGTATTTTATTTTGAAATACGGCTTTTTGATATTTTCCGGCGCGAGTTCAACAATCTGCATTGTCTTGCCGCCAATTTCTTCGGTGTCGCCCATTATGTATTTGAATCCGTTGCGATAGAAAGTATAGAGCGACATTGGGTCCGACATGAATTTGTCTTCAGGTGCGTCGTCGGCTGATTTTTCTATTGGCGATATTGTAACTTCATTGCTTTCAGTCAGATAAGCCCAACGGTTTTTGCCGTCACAGAAGGTGATGGTTTTGTCAACATCGATGCGGAAACGGCTGCCTTTAAGCAGCAGCGTGCCGCTGTAGGTTTCGCTTTTCTCTTCGGCAAGGTTTTCATACACACAATCAAAATCGGCTGTAATGCTCTTATAACCAGCAGCTTGCTTTGCGGCTTTGTCGAGCAGTGTTTTTGCTTCGGGGTCTTTTTGGGCGAAGCACGTTGCCGCGCTCAATGCCAATATTAATAAAGCTATTTTTTTCATTTTCAACTTTTTAACGTAATGTTTCCAGCAATCGGTCAAGGCTTATTTCATCAGGAATTAGTACATCGCGGGCTTTGCTGCCTTGGTAGGGGCCAACGATTCCGGCGGCTTCCAACTGGTCCATAATGCGGCCGGCGCGGTTGTATCCGATTGAGAACTTTCTCTGTATCAGTGATGTAGAGCCTTGCTGGTTTATCACAATTATTTTGGCGGCTTCTTCAAACATCGAGTCGCGTTTCGAAAGGTCAACATCTTCAAGGCTGGCGCCTTCGCCGCCTTCGGGCACATATTCGGGCAGCAGGAACGCCGATGTGTAACTCTGCTGCTGCTCAATGTGTTCCATAATCTTCTCAAGCTCAGGCGTATCAACAAAGGCACATTGCACACGCTGTGTTTCGCCGCCGAGCGAAATCAGCATATCGCCGCGGCCAATAAGCTGGTTGGCGCCGGGGGCGTCCAGAATGGTGCGCGAGTCAATCATACTCATCACTTTAAAGGCGATTCGAGCCGGGAAGTTGGCTTTAATCAAGCCCGTGATGACGTTGGTTGTAGGCCTTTGTGTGGCCACAATCAGGTGGATTCCGATTGCGCGGGCCAACTGCGCCAAGCGTGCGATTGGCAGCTCGACTTCTTTGCCGGCGGTCATAATCAGGTCGGCAAACTCATCGATAACCACCACAATATAAGGCATATAATGATGTCCTTTCTCAGGATTCAGATGGCGGCTGATGAATTTTGCGTTGTACTCTTTAATGTTGCGGCAGCCGGCTTCTTTCAAAAGGTCGTAGCGTTTGTCCATCTCAATGCAAAGCGACTGCATCGTGTTCACAACCTTCTGTGTATCAGTGATTATCGGCTCGTCTGCATCGGGCAGCATAGCCAGGAAATACTTCTCAAGTTTCTTGTACAGCGTCAGTTCCACCTTCTTCGGGTCAACCAGCACAAGCTTCAGCTGCGACGGGTGTTTTTTATAGAGCAGCGATGTCAGTATCGCGTTCAGTCCCACCGATTTACCTTGTCCAGTGGCACCGGCAACAAGCAAGTGCGGTGTTTTTGTCAGGTCGAATGTGAATGTCTCGTTGGTGATGGTTTTGCCAATGGCCACCGGCAGCTCGTATTTGGCTTCCTGGAATTTGGGTGATGCTAGCACCGTGCGCATTGCCACCGTTTGCGGCTTCTCGTTCGGCACTTCAATACCAATGGTTCCGCGGCCGGGAATCGGCGCAATGATGCGGATGCCCAAAGCCGCAAGGCTCAGCGCAATATCATCGCTTAAGTTTTTGATTTTCGATATTTTAACACCTTTTGCGGGAACAATTTCGTAAAGTGTTACGGTTGGCCCGACGGTGGCGTTGATTTTCGCAATCTGAATCTTATAATCGTTCAGAGTCTCTACAATTTTGTCCTTGTTGGCGTGCAGTTCCTCAGGTGTTACAGCCGTGTTGTTCTGCTCGTAGTCGTTAAGCAGGTCGATTGACGGCAGACGGTAGTTTTCAAGGTCGCGGGTCGGGTCGTAAGGCTCAAGGTCGATGTCGCGTATTTTTTGAGTTTCTTCTTCATTTTGTGTAACATCCATTTGCACTTCGTCATCTGGCTCGTTTTCAGGATTATCGCCAGGCTGAATCTCTTCGTTTTTCTGCGATGGGATGGTTATAGTGAAATTGTCTTGCTCACCACCTAATTCGCTGATATTGTTCTCGCTTTCGATATTGTAATTGCTATCAGCCGAGTCATCGTTGTCATTGTCAATCAGTTGCGATTCAACTTCACCCAGATTGTTGCTCAGGTCGTTGTCTTTGTCTGAGTTGTCGAAAGTGGCAGTGGTTGTAATCTCGAATTTCAGCAGGTCTTTGTCGTTCTTCTCAAACGGCATATCGCCGTCGTCTTCTTCGCCTTCGTCCTGAGTTTCGGTGTCAGTCGAATCACTATTACCGGGATTATCATTGGGCTCATTTTCAATGGTTTCCGCCGATTCATCAGTCTGTGTTCCGGCTTCAATTGCAATTGGCAGTTCGGGGTCGGAAACTTTGGGGTGGATGAGCTCTTTCACGAAATCGCGGCAGCGGGCAATAAATGTGTCGAAAGTGAATGACAGAATGGCAAACAAGCAGGTAATCAACACAATACCAGTGCCAAGCTTGCCAATGACAGCGTTCAACCATTCGCTAACAAAATAGCCGTGAGCGCCGCCGGGCGTGAAGGCAGCATAGTGGAACACGTAACCAAGCGCAACCGAGCCCCAAATGGCATAAACAATTGTCAGTTTGACGGTTCGGCCAATCGGCCATGTCTTTATCTTGAACAGTTTCAGTACAATAACTGTTAGAATGACGATAATTCCGAACGCCGGCAGGCCAATCCATTTGTAGAGAAAACGGTGCGCCAGCAGTGCACCGATGGTTCCGGCCCAGTTGCTGGCTACAATGTTCGGGTTGGTGAACAGTTTCCCCACCTGCACGTCGAGCGTGCTTTGGTCGATGCGCCAGGTGAACAGATACGATATGAATGCGAACGCCAAATACAGCGTGAATGCCGACAAGCAAACACCGGCAATGGTGCGGTGCCGTTCGCGGTCGCTCATATTGAAGTCCGCATCATCTGATGTGTTGATATTTTTTTTCTTAGCCATTTTTAGTTGCCTTTAGGGAAAAGAACGGCAAAGCGGAAATTTTATTTGCCGATGCCATTAAAAATCTCGTCCATTTGCGAACGCTCAACGCGCTCGTAGCCAGTAGGAATATCGAATATCGTGTTCGGAACCTTCTCGTTGATAAACTCAACAGCTTCAAGATGCATTGGGATTCCGTTCATTTCAAGCCGGAAATCAATCAGCATACCTGGAATCATATCGAGTGGCGTGTTGGCCGTGGCGTTCTTTATTTTGATGTCGTTGGTGTAATAGACGCCGAACGACAGCGTGTCGATGGTCACAGTTGCGTGCTTGCATTCAAAGCCGATAATCTCTTTTATCTCGTCGTCGAAATCAACTTTCAGATTGTCAGGCTTCTTCATGCCATAAAAACCTTCGTTCGGTTCTGATACATATAAGTATTTCTTGCTCAGAATTTTAAGTAGGGTATAGGCTTCATTCTCACCGTTTTTGACAAAGGCCGAGCGGAAAATGCCGAGCCAGCCTTCCATCTCGAGCAGGACTTTGTCGTTGTTGAACCGCATCATTATTGTCGATGGCAGTAATCCGATAATTGGGCTCTCTTTTTCCGATTCGAGATAGGTGATTTTATACTTCATCGTGCCTTCTTTGACGTTGCCGTGACGCCCTTGTTTGGTACAGCTTACAGACAATAAGCATACGGCTAACATCAATGTTAGCAAGTATTTGTAATTTTTAAACATATTGTTTTGACTGTGTTCCAATATAGTTTTCTTCTTTGTGGTAAAGGTATTTATTATCGGTTAAAAACCGATTATTATGCTACATTTTTTGCAAAAAAAATGCCCGTCAAATGCAATCGTTTGACGGGCACTTTTTCTATCGGATTTTATTACCACGCAAACATCGGGCGCGGCATCATCATCTCGTTCACTTCGGCTTTAACTTTTGCTATAACGCTCTCGTTTTCAGGGTCGGCCAGAACGCGGTCAATCATATCCACAATCACGTCCATATCCGATTCCTTTAGGCCGCGGGTGGTGATGGCTGGTGTGCCAAGGCGCAGGCCGCTGGTCTGCATTGCCGAGCGGGTGTCGAACGGCACAAGGTTCATATTCACCGTGATGTCGGCGGCAACAAGAGCCTTCTCGGCCACCTTGCCAGTCAGTTCGGCGTATTTCGGACGCAGGTCAACCAGCATCGAGTGGTTGTCTGTTCCGCCCGAAACAATGTAGAATCCTTTGTTCATCATACCTTTGGCCAGGGCTGCGGCGTTCTTCTGCACTTGTTTCTGATACTCTTTGAATTCGGGTGTGAGTGCTTCGCCGAAGGCAACGGCTTTGGCTGCAATCACGTGCTCGAGCGGTCCGCCCTGTTGTCCGGGGAACACGGCCGAGTTAATCAGGCTGCCCATCGAGCGGATTTCGCCTTTTTTGGTTGTCTTTCCGAACGGATTCGGGAAGTCTTTGCCAATCAGGATGATACCGCCACGTGGTCCGCGCAGAGTCTTGTGAGTTGTTGATGTTACAATGTCGGCATATTTGACAGGGTTGTCGAGCAGTCCGGCTGCGATGAGTCCGGCAGGGTGAGCCATATCCACCATCAGCAGGGCGCCGCAGGCATCGGCAATCTGGCGCATACGCTTGTAGTCCCATTCGCGGCTGTAGGCCGAGCCACCGCCGATAATCAATTTCGGCTTCTCGCGCATTGCAATTTCTTCCATCTCGTCGTAGTCAACGCGGCCGGTTTCCTTGTTCAGGTGGTAGGCGCAGGGGGTGTAAATCATACCCGATGTGTTCACAGCCGAGCCGTGCGAAAGGTGTCCGCCGTGTGCAAGGTCGAGACCCATAAACTTGTCGCCTGGTTTCAGCACTGCCAGCAAAACGGCTGCATTGGCCTGTGCGCCAGAGTGGGGCTGCACGTTGGCATATTCGGCGCCGTAGATTTTCTTTAGGCGCTCAATGGCCAGCGTCTCAACTTCGTCAACCACTTCGCAGCCGCCGTAGTGGCGTTTGCCCGGGTAGCCTTCGGCATATTTGTTGGTCAGGCACGAGCCCATAGCCTGCATAACCTGGTCGCTCACAAAGTTTTCAGATGCAATCATCTCAATGCCACGCTTCTGGCGGGCGTACTCCTTGTCTATAAGGTCAAAAACAACACTGTCTTTATTCATATTGTTTCAAATTGTTATTGATTTATAAATATTTAGTCATTCGATTCAATTGGGAATTGCCGGCGGAAACTCTCTTCGAGCGAGATGATGGTCTCGGTGCGCTCCACAATGTCGAGCCGCTGCAGTTTGTCCGACAGAATGCGGCGCAGGTGCTCGTTGTCGTGAGCCATCACCTTGATGAACAGCGAGTAGTTGCCGGTAACGTAGTGGCATTCAATTATTTCAGGAATTTTGAAGAGTTCTTCGGCGATGTCGTGATACAGGCAGGCTTTTTTCAGGTTGATGCCCACAAAGGCGCACGTTTTGTAGCCCAGATTCTGCGGGCTGACAATGAATTCGGAACCTGTGATGATGCCGATGTTGGTGAGCCGCTGCACCCTTTGGTGTATGGCTGCACCTGACACACCGCACTCGCGTGCCACTTCAAGAAAAGGTGTGCGTGCGTTTTTCGAGATTATCGACAGAATCTTCTTGTCAAGTTCGTCGATGTTGTGGTTTTCGCTCATATTTAAAAGCCTTTAGATGTGTTTTTCAAACTCCACAAATCAGTTGCAGGGCAATCTTGGCCCCGCTTTTAATTTGACGCAAAGAAAACTAATTCTTCGGTACAAAACTTACAGTTGCGCGTTTTTTATTACCTGAAAGTTAACAATTGAAAGTTCGTTTGGGCCGACTCAACTTCGTCCTTTCATAGCTTCATCTTCTTCGGCGGTATCGTCCTTCATCAGCGGCAGACTGGCGCTTTTGCGCACTGCCCAAATGCGAATAAGTATCACCGACGATGCGCTCAGAATCTCGCACATAGCGTTTCCGATGCTTGCTTTTTGACAGATAAAAAATATTAAACCGCCTAATATACAGGCTGTTGCGTAAACATCTTTGCGGAAGATGAGCGGCACCTCGTTGATGAGTGTGTCGCGCAGAATGCCGCCCGCCGCACCCGTGAGCGTTCCCATAATAATATTCACCCAAATGGGGAATCCGGCGGCGAGGCTCTTCTCGTAGCCCACCACTGTGAATAGTCCAAGCCCGATTGCATCGAACAGGAACATTGTGGTGTTCATTTTTATCAGGTGCTTGCCGAAGATTATCACCACCAGCAGCGCAAACCCGGTGACAATCAGGTACGAAGGCTGCAGCATCCAGAAGGGCGTGATGCCTAAAAGCAGGTCGCGGATGGTGCCGCCGCCAACGGCTGTCACAAGTCCCACCACGTACGCGCCAAACCAGTCGAATTTTTTTGCCGCCGCCATACGGATGCCGCTTATCGCGAAAGCGAACGTGCCAATGTAGTCGATTAGGGTGGTGAAAGTCATTGTTTCAGTTAGGAGTTAATAGTTAGGAATTAGGAGTTTAAAGTTTTAAGTTTAAAGTTAAAAAGTTCTAAGTTTTGTTCGTAGTCTAAAGTCTGAAGTCTGAAGTCTGAAGTCCGATGTCTGTAGTCTAAAGTCCGTAGTCCGTAGTCTAAATAACAATCGCTTCGGGGTCTATTTTTATGCCAAATTTTTCTGCCACAGCATTTTGCACGTGGTGGGCCACCTCAATAATTTCATTGCCTGTGGCGCCGCCCAGATTGACGAGTACCAGAGCCTGCTGCGTGTGAACGCCTGCCGTTTTTGCGGCGTTGGTGTAGCCTTTCAGGCCGCAGCGGTCAATCATCCAGCCGGCGGCGATTTTCACCAAACCGGGGCCGGCTGGGTAGGTCACCATTTCGGGATAGTCGGCTTTAAGTCGCTCGACCACAGACTGTTCAACTACCGGATTCTTGAAGAAACTGCCGGCATTGCCCATCACTTTCGGGTCGGGCAGTTTGCTGTTGCGAATGTTGATAACCGCCTGACGGATAGTGCGCAACGACGCGCCGCCCAGTTTCTCAATCTCGCCGCTCAGGCTGCCGTAGTGCGTTACAAACTGCGGATTTTTCTGTAGCCGATAAACCACAGAATCAACCAGATACTTGTCTTTCAACTCGTGCTTGAACACGCTGTCGCGATAGCCGAAACGGCATTCGGCGTTGCTCAATGTTGCGGTTGAGCCATCGGCAAGGCTCACAACATTCACGCTCTCAATGGCGTCTTTAGCCTCGCGGCCGTACGCGCCAATGTTCTGCACCGGCGACGCGCCCACCGTTCCCGGAATAAGCGACAGGTTCTCAAGTCCGCCCAGATTGTGCTCAACGGCCCACGCCACAAGGCTGTCCCATTCGGTTCCGGCGCCGGCTTTCACAAGGCAGTAGGCGTCGGTTTCGTCAACAATGTTGATGTAGTCGTTTGTCGGATGAATCACCAATCCGTCGAAATTGTTGACAAACAAAAGATTGCATCCGCCGCCGATAATCAGAATATGCTTGTCGGTCAGGTGGCCGAAATGCTCAATCAGCTGGCGGATATCGTTGGGCGAATTGTAGGTGCATAGCCAGCGCGCCGAGGCTTCCACCCCGAACGAGTTTAACTCTTTAAGTTGCGCATTTTCAGTAATCTGTAGCATCACCGATGTTTTTGGCAAAGGTAATCGGCATTGGCGGATTACATATTATTATTTATCAACAGAAAAAGTTGAAAGGTGAATGAAGATTTGAAAATGGCCGCGCCGCGTCGCTTGTCAGCTTCAAACATATTTTTTTGTGTTCGTATCGTACTGTGTTGTAGCCAATAGCGACTGGAATCCAAGCACAATAGCAAGAACAGCAATCATAATTGTTCCCGTGGGCGCCGTTTGATTTATTAAAGAATACTGATACTATTTATTGTCGCGCCGGTGTAATATAAATCAAACAGTGGAGAACTCTTGAAGAAAGTTTGTTGTGCTATTTTATTGATATTCAATCTGATATTACAATTACAAATTTTGACATAGCCGGGTAGTTATTGCCAGACAAAAACAAGAAAGACGGGATGGAATCTATGATTTATGTAGAGGGAAAACATTTCTAATATATTTGGTTTTTTGAATTTTGAGATGCATATCCGTATTGTGGTTGAAAAAATTATTTTTGCCAATGTTTTAATCATAATAAATCGGAAATGATAAACGGCAGCTCCATTGCGGTAGTAATCCCATGTTACAAGGTTGAGCGGCATATTGAGAAAGTGGTGTCAGATATCCCGCAATTTGTTGACCATATAATTTTAGTCAACGATTGCTCGCCGGACAATACATTGTCGATACTGAATAAAATAGCATCGGTTGATGCCCGGGCAATTGTGACTTCCAACGCGAAAAACATGGGTGTTGGCGGGGCAATGCTTACGGGGTTTAAGTTGGCTTTGCAGATAGGGTGCGACGTGGTTGTCAAAATCGACGGCGATGGTCAGATGGATTGCAGTTACATTGAATCAATGGTGTCCAAGATATCTGATAATGTTGACTATGTAAAGGGCAATCGGTTCTTCGACAGAAAAATGCTGACGGCAATGCCTTGGGTGCGCCGATTCGGAAATATGGGTATTGGATTCTTGGTAAAAATGGCATCAGGCTATTGGGAAATATCTGACCCGACAAACGGTTTTTTCTGTATTAAGGCTGGCACCATTCAGAAAATTGAAACTCAACGAATTGCGAATAGATTTTTCTTTGAAAGTTCGTTGCTTATTGAATTGTATTATACGGGTGCTGTGATAAAAGAGATTCCGATGCCTGCGATTTATGCTGATGAGAAATCGAACCTGTCTGTTTTCAAGACATTGCTGACGTTCCCGCCAAAATTGTTGCACGCATTCAATAGGCGAATATTGTTGCGGTATTTTGTGTTTGACTTCAACATTTGCTCGCTCTACATACTGTTTGGTGTGCCGATGTTTTTGTTTGGTGTGATATTCGGAGTTGTTAAGTGGATTCAGTTTGCATCAGTAAATACACCTGCACCGACAGGAACAATCATGATTCCTGTGCTTGCCGTAGTGTTGGGCTTCCAACTTCTGCTTGCGGCTGTTCAATTTGACATTACATCAAAGAATCCTTTTAACAAGAATTGAAATGTTGACATTGATATCTGTTAAACAAAAGATAACCAAAAATATAAGTTTTGTTTTTATCTTGCTTCTGGCTTGCTTTCTTGTATTCAAATTGTTCAATTCGCATCGTTACCGCCAGCCGGAAAAGGTTATTGCAAACGATGTGATTTCATATTACGCATATCTGCCGGCCACTTTCATTGAGCATGATTACACTTTGAATTTTATGAAACGCGAGCATCGCGGTACCTATTGGCCCGAGATTCTTGAAGACGGCACCCGTATAATAAAAACTTCTATGGGGTTGAGTATAATGTATTGCCCGTTTTTCCTTGTGGCCAATGTCTTGGCTTCGCCTTTGGGTTACGATGCCGACGGGTTTACCGTGCCATACGCCTTTGCGCTGTCGTTAGCTTGCCTATTTTATCTGATTGTCGGTTGCCTTTTTTTAAGAAAAGTGCTGATTCGGCATTTTAGCGAACTAACTACGGCATTGACCTTGTTGATAGTAACACTGTGCACCAATTTGTATTGGTACACCATTTATGAGCCGGCAATGTCGCACGCATTCAGTTTCGCGCTCATTTGTGTGTTTCTGTTTTTAACTGAGCGTTGGCACGAAAAGCCAGCTTGGGGCAATTCGATTTTCTTGGGACTTATAGTTGGCTTGATTTCGCTTGTAAGACCAACCAACGGAATCGTAGTTCTATATTTTTTACTTTACAACGTGTTTGATTGTAAAACACTGAAGGATAAAATTGGAATTTACTTGAGAAATGTGTGGAAAATCGGAGTTGTTGCCGTTGCTGCAATTTTGGTTTGGCTACCACAAATAATGTATTGGCATTCGCTCACTGGCCACATTTTCTTCTATTCATACACTGATAATGAAGGATTCTTTTTCAGTCATCCGGTATTTTTGAGAGGTTTGTTCGGATTTCGTAAGGGATGGCTGCTTTATACCCCGTCAATGATTTTGGGTGTTGCGGGAATAGTATTGTTGTTCCGAAGATTCAAAGAGTATTCTTTGGCTGTATCCGTTTTCATGTTTTTGAATTTGTATATAATGCTGTCGTGGTGGTGCTGGTGGTATGGCGGCAGTTGTGGACTTCGTGCGGCCATTGACAGTTATGGAATCATGGCCATCCCAATGGCGGCATTTATTGCTTGGATAGGAGGTCGGACGGTTAAACTGAAGATACCACTTGTCTGCATTGCTATTGCATTGTCGGGATTGTCGTTTTTTCATAATCTGCAATACAAACATGGTTCAATACATTGGGATTCAATGACTCGTGCGGCTTATATCAATTCGTTCGGGCATTTGAGCCAGTCTGAAAACTTTGAAAATCTGTTGCAAAAACCTGATTATGCCGCCGCCAAACAAGGCGACCGATAATAGGAGAGGGAAAGTTCTTCTTCAGAGTTTTTTTGCATACAAGTTATTCCACGCAGTCGAGTCAGATTTGCCTTTGCCCACGAAATGACACTAGTTTGTATTTTTTCAATCAATCGCATATTTCAAACTAATATTTAAATCAGCCAAATGTGCTTTGCATTTCTTTGCATTCCAGATATATATCTTTATCACATCGCCTTCCTGTAATTGATAGTTTTCGGCTCGCATGTTGTATGTGGTTGTGAAATCGGCCCATTTGTTGAAATCGCTGAACCAATTGCCGCAAGGCTCTTCAGCGCTCCAATGAATCTGTTCACCGTTGCGCGATATTTCGGTAACAATTTTCAAACCGTTAACGATGTCTGGCACATTGATTTTAAAACTAGTTGTGAAGATAATTTGGCTTTCATGTCCGGTAACTTCGTATTTGCATAGTTCCAGCGGAAATTCATTGCTGATGTCGGCGGCATTGGCGCGGCCATCGAAATCACCGACTTCGAGCCCGGATTTTTGGAATAGGAACATACGCTCGCCGTGCGAGTTAACTTTGAAAACGGTGTAGAATCCGTTTTGCTGCGTTTTGTTCTCAAGTAGCGCGTTGTTCGATGTCACATATTGATCTAGCGCGCGATAACTTTTTAACAAACTGCTGATATTGAGCGAGTCGGCAACGCTGGTCAGGGTCAGATGCTGACCGTTGTAGCCGATTTGTTTTGTGCTGTTGTCGTCGGTCAGGCAGCCGTGGGCAACCATTCGGCTGATGGTGCGGCTGACATCGAGGAGCGGGGAGAAGGTGGTACAGCGGAACTGCTGCGCGGTGTCGAGTCCGCGGTTGAGCCATGCCACTTTGTCGGGTGTGCTGATGCCATAGCGCTCTTTCAGCAAGGCAAGGAATGATGGCGTGATGTCGCGGTGCGATGCCAAGGCATCCATCTGGCGTGCGCATTTCAGCATCGGCGACCAAATGACCAACGGAACATGGTGAACTTCAATGGGTTCGGCCGATGTGTTGAAACTATGGTCGCCCGTTATCACAAAAATTGTGTTGTCGAATCCGGGCTTCTGTCTGTAGCCGTCAATCAGTTGTCGCAGACTTTTGTCGAGGAATAGATATGATGCGTAAGCACGTGTCATTGAGCTGTTTACACTAGTGTTTGCGGCGTTTGCGATTGACAGATATTGATTGATGTATTTCTCTTCGTCGGGATATTCAAATGGGTCGTGGGTTGTCAGTGTCAGATAGACATCGATGCGCGGTTTGTTATCGTTTTTGATTGATTTTAAGGCTTCTGCAAACATAAAATCGTCATAGATTCCCCATTTGTTACGCTCGGGAACGGAGTCGTATAGGTGCTCATCGAGAGTGAAATCAATCTGGTTTTGGCGCATGAAGTAGCACATGTCGTCGAAACAGAGCCATCCGCCATAGAAGAATGATGAATGGTAGCCGTTCTGGTGCAGGATTTTCAGCAGCGAATGGTAGTCGGGGGCGTTGTCGCGAAGGTTCATAAATCCGGTTTTGCCCATAGGCAGCGCGCCAAAAATCGAAGGCAGAGCCTGAATCGTTCGCATTGATGTCGATAGGCAGTTGGTCCAACAAAGGCTGTTAGCCGCCAGCGAGTCGAGGAACGGAGTGGCTGACGGCACTGTGCTGTTCTTGCCGCTGAACTCGCGCCCGAGGCCTTCAACCACAACAAAAACAAGGTTTGGTTTCTCGTCTTTCAGATTGAAAAAATCGGACAGCGTATTCTGGCTGTTGTCATTGTGCAGAAACGGGAAATCGGCGCTTATAAACTGATGCTCTGGAAAATGACTTTGAAAAAGTGTGGCATCTTCGGCTATCGGATTGCTTGATTTCTGATTGAAACCGCTTGCAACGCTGCTCACAAAATGGCGCAGTTTGTTGTCGGCGGTGTATTGGTCTTTTGAGTTGTCCATCATCGGCTTCCCGAAGCAAAATCCAGCAAAAATAATTAGTAGATAAATGCCATACATCCAATTCTTTATATGGTAATCGCGTCTTGAAGCCAAATAGTAAAACGCAGGAATGCCAATAATGAAAATGTAACTCCACCAAGCGGCCTTTTGCGACGAGCCGATGATGCCGAAAATCTCTTTCAGCGAGTAGGCGAAGAGTGACCTGTCGAGCGGTACGCCGGCAATAGAGTAGTAGGTGACGAGTATGCAGGAAATTAGAATGGTTGCGGTTGATATTATTCTGAAAATCAGTTTGCTGAGTTTTGACGCGAACCAATCAACAACAGCAAAAACAACAAAGACTGTCACTGATAGGCGCGCGATGAACCAAATGTCGTAAATTCCACCAATAATGTTTATTTTCAGGCTGTTAGTAAGGTCGTATGCGGGTTGTAACAAAAACACTTCATAAAGTCGTGCCACGGTAACCACAACCAGCAACGGGATAATAATGGAAAGATATTTCTGCAGTATGCCAACAATTTTGCGAATTATTTGAATGTTAATGGTTTTCATTGTCAATAGGTAATATGGATTTTTGCATTGCGGAACCGAATTGTGGCGCCGTTAATGTTCCAGAAATACAATTTTAATGTTTTTTTATTGAAGTGATAAATGAACGGGCATCGGATAATTGTTTCGTAGTGCACTTGCTGAAATCCGTGGGTTTCAGGCATATAGCATTTGTCCCAAAATATTCCGGTGATGTCGGCGACGAGTAGCGGCAGCTGGCCGGCGGGAGTTTGCTGTGTGTCAACTTCAACATCGACACTTAATTTTATATGGTTGGTCCGGCCTAATTTGATTCGGGCAATGGTTGTGTATAGGTTTTCGGTGGTAATGGTGTCTTCGGTTATAAATAGTGTGTTCTTATTGTCTTCATTTTGAGTTAGTTCGATGTTTTTGTGAAAGAAAGGCGTTGTGGCTTGGTGGTAACAGGCAAAGCCCAACAGCAGTAGAGTGCCGCCCATCAAATATTTTTCGGCTTTGGGTAGCCAAGCGGGCGTTTTTATCTTATCGAACAGCTTGACAATCAGTTTATAAAGCGGTCGTATTGCCATCGCCACGGCGATAGATGTTGCGATAAAAAGTGTTGCGGCAATCAGGCCGGTGGCGGCATTGGGCGTTGCGGCGATGCCGAAGAACGGTTGTCGCAGAAATCCGTGCACAGCAAACAGAAACATTGAAATTGAGCCTAAAAACGCAAGGGGACGGCGCACGGCAGCGAATTGCGTAATTGGCTTGCGCACAATGTTATATGTGATGACAAAAACAATGCTGACAGCCAGAAAAGTGAAAGGGTAGAAGGGCTCGAAAAAGTTGCCGAGAGTGAACACAGCAAGTGCCGGAATCAACCACCAGCGGCTTAAACAAGTATCGCGGCGCAAAGCCAGCCATATTCCCAAGCAGAACTCAGGCAGGTGGCCGGGGGCGTTCTGCATTGCGAGCACAAAGCCAGGGTCGTGGTCATAGAGAAACAGTGCCGTCATAATCCACAAATAGGAAATGACCATAGTGCCAGCAAGAATCTTGGTGCCGTGCCGTTGCGTCAGCCCCAGAATTATCGGGAACAAAATGTAGAGTTGCACAATCAGCCCGAAGAACCACCAGGGACCGCATACGCTCACGCCTGAGCCGGGAATGAGAGTGTGGATTAGCAGCATTTTCCGGCCTATCTCGCGCCAATCGCCAAGTGCGGGCATTTGCTTGAAAATGATTAGGTTGGCAATAGCGAAGGTCAAGATTGCGACTATCAGCAGTGGGTAGATTTTTTTCAGCCGCGAGCCCATAAATTTCCCCCAGCTTTGCGGTTTGTTGAGCATCGATTTTGTGAGCCCGTAGCCGCTTATCAAGATGAAAAGCTGGACGCCGAAATGCCCCAAGTAGCTAA
Source organism: uncultured Bacteroidota bacterium (assembly GCA_946186925.1). Taxonomy (GTDB): domain Bacteria; phylum Bacteroidota; class Bacteroidia; order Bacteroidales; family SZUA-534; genus RUG13583. The sequence goes on from CAMHPA010000041.1 coordinate 20,520, forward strand.
AAATTATATTGATAAATTCCTGTGGCTGGGCGGTTATCTGTTCGGTGAATTTGTACACGGTGTGGGCGGCGAATCCAAACTCGTTCTCGCCGGTTGTTGGCTCAACCCAGCGGAAAAAGTTGTGCAACATTATCGCTAATATCGCCAAACCTTTGATAATCAGACTGTCGTCTTTTGTGAATTCGGTGCGTTCCATTGCAGTTTTCAGTCCCGCAAAACTACATCAACCCATCTGCATTTCCAAAATGTTCGTTTTTGCGTTGCCCGACTCAAAACAAAACTTACAGTCGCGCACATTTACGCATAGCTGTGCATTCCGCCAAGCAGGAAATTCACGCCGAAATAGGTTATCAGCACCGATAAAAAGGCTACAATCAGGAAGATATGAGCGGCCATTGGCTTTTGCAGACGCGGAAAAATCGACGGGTGCAGCGGCATTGCGTAGATGAGCATTGTTATCAGCGCCCAGACTTCCTTGGGGTCCCAGCCCCAGTATCGGCCCCACGATTGGTTGGCCCAGATGGCGCCAATGAAGATGCCTGTTATGAGCAGGAACAGTGCTGGATAGAGCATCAGTTTGCTCACAACATACAGCATTTCAGTTTGTTCTGCATTGCCGCGACGGCCAACCGCAACAGCCGCAATTCCGTTGAGCATTGTGAATGCAAGCAACGTATAGGCCAGCATCAGAACGCAGACGTGGATACTCAACAGCGGCGAGGCCAGAACCGGCATCAGATGTGTTATCTGCGGATTCGACTCGCCAAAACCGGCAACCATCAGCGTCAGGCCGGAAACAATGTAGCCGAAAGGCACCATCAGCGCAAAGCGGCGCTGAAAGACCAGCGTGAGGGCCATTGCGCAAGCCGACATAAACTGCATTGTCTCAAAGCCGTTCGATAGTGGCAGATGACCGCTCACATAGCCACGTAACACAATGGTTGTCAGGTTGTAAGCAAGCAACAAACCCAACACAACATTGAGCACAATAGTAACTGTCCGGCCAATGGGCTTGCGGCGCATCAGTTTGAAAATGAAGAAGATAAAGATAATGATGCCGGCAGTGGTGAGAGCCATCGAGAGCATCTTTGTAATATTCAACGAGTTGTAAAGACGCTCGGCTCGCATTTTGCCAGCTGAAGGCAAAACAGAGGCGGCTGTTTTCTCCTGATAGCGTTTTATTTTGCCGATTGTGAGATTGAGGCTGTCGTAGCTGCGAGTGAACGCTAGCTCTCCAATGTAATCCATTGTTTTCTTGATAAATAGCCATTCGTCGTTGGGCATATCGAGTGGCAGATTGTCGGCCGGATTGTACCAAACAATCTGATTATCATCGGCATACGGGAATATTTTCAACAATTGGCCGTTGAGCAGCATCATCACAATGTTCATCTTCTCGTCGGCCTCGCGGAACGATTTCGCTCCGGGCACGTCCTTGCCGCTGAAAATGTCGGTCATCACCTCATCAAGACGGCGGTTGTTGGCGATGAAATCGTTGTACGACACATACTTACTGCCGCCACCAATGACATTCCGGGCTTCGCCTTTCAGCTTTATCATCGGCTCGCCGGCCCAACCGGAAGGATTGAGCAGCCAACCTATAAACACCTGTTCGGCACTCATTCCCTTATAGTTAGCTTTGCCGTAGAGCTTGATTGTGAAATTGCGAGCCACAGTCTGCATTGGTCCGATACGGCCGTTGCTGTAAGCGTAGAGCTGCCCGAACTCCTCCGCCACATTGCGTGGCAAGGCTTTTGCGTTGTTTTGTGCCGAAAGGGTTTGCGCCTGCAACCCAATGCACAAAAGCAAAACCGCAGCGGTCAACTTGCTGCTAACCAATTTTTTGAGCGTTGTACGGAATCCGCAGTTTGGCATAATAAGAAGCAGAATCATTGCAATAAGCAACAGCGCGTAACCTGTGTAGGTGACGCCAATGCCGACAGGGTCGTGTGATACCGACAGATAAGTGCCGCCGCCATCGGGGTCGTAGCCCGACTGATAGAATCGGTAATTGCCAAAGCTCGCCACATTGTTCATCGACACATTGGCAGTCTGCGAGTCGGCTCCACGCCTGAAAATCAGAGCGCTAACATAGTCCATCGGCGACTGCGTGCCAGGGTAGTTCACTGTTTCGAAACCTTCGAGCTCAACACTGAACGGCATTTTGCATATCTCGCCGTTATTGTTGATAATGAACACATTAGTCTGCTCACCTACGCGAATATGCGTGGTGCCTTGTTCGCCGAAAATGTGCGTAATGAGCGCCCCGACCAAAATCATCGCGAAAGCGGCGTGAAGCAGAAAACGCGACGGATTGCTGAAAAGACGTTTGCGAAGAATGTAGGCCATTCCACTCACTCCGATAATCGCCCAAATAATTGTAAACCAGACTGAACCATAGATGTTGACTGCGGCGAAGTGAGTGCCGTAAAGTTTCTCGATTATTGTGGCCGCAGCCATAATGGCAATTATCGCCACATACGAGGTTATGACCGTGATTCTCAACGCTTTCATTCCGTTTAAATATTGATGATTTTGTTTGAAAGTGCGTAAATTGTGAGTCCCGACTGCGTTTTAATGCCGGTTTTCTGCGTGATGTTTTTCCGATGGCTGATAACCGTGTGGACGCTGATATTCAGCTTGTCGGCAATCTCTTTATTCATATTTCCCTGAGCCAGCAGACGCAACACATCTAACTCACGGTCAGACAGTTGCATCGACAAATCGGCGTCATCGGCCGACTCGTCGTTCAGCTTCGACATCACCGCATCCACAATTTCGCTTGGAACATCGGTGATGGCAATCTGCAAATCGAACTGATTCAGATATTTAGGGTCGAAAAACGCGTAAACAAGCGCGCACCAGACCACATTGGGATTTTTTTGTTTCAGGTGCGCCAATTCCTTGCCCGTCTGCAGCAAAAGTTGTGGGTTGATGATTATCAACTGCAATTTGTTGGCGGTTATAAAACGCTGCATATCTGCAACATAATCGATTTTATACAAATCGAATTTGCCGGCTTTGAGCAGAATGTTGCTCAATCCGTTGACAATTATGGCCGAAGGCTCAAGAATGCCAACCCGGAATACTGTTTTATCTGACTGCCTCATAATTATTTAGCCTTGCTTAAAGAACGCTCAACTTTCATAACGAGCGGCATCAGTATCTGTTCCTCAATGACCGAATGGGCGTAGAGATTGCTTTCAACATCGCACAAACTCAAAAGCAGACGGCGACGGATTTGTCTGTCCTCGCGCACCGATATGTATTTGATTAACAAACTTTTCAGCTCGTCAAGCTTGTAGTTAATGTCGGTGTGGTGCTTGCGGTACTGCTTTGCCGAAAAACTCTTGTCAAACGAGTCGCTGTCAGCGCCTATGTATTTGTTATACAAAGCATTGATATAAGGAAAAGCAACTCGGTCCTCATAGTCGAGGTGCTCGTTCACCTCAGCATAATACTCTTTGAAAAACTTCTCGACAATGCTGATTTCAGTAGAGCTGTTGACGTTGCGCAACTCGTTGATAATGTTGCGGATTTCGGGATATTTCTCGTTGAGATAATAAGCGTGAGTATTGTGCAGGAATTTGATTATCAGCGGAATGTTCTCGACGCCGAACTCAAGTTTCGATTCAACCACAAAGCCGTTGTAAATGTTTGAAACCGTGGTGAAAAGATTTGTGTCGATATTGTGTTCGGTACAGAACTCGGCCACGGTTTTGTCCTGCAATATGTAGTCAACTTCAAAATATTCAAGCACATAGAGCAGCGACGGACTGTTGTAAATCACATCAGCAAGTTTGCTATCCGGTTTCAGATATTGACGACTTTCGTTATACATAACATTTTGCTTTTCAACGATTAAACATATTTTTGACAGTTGTGGGGAGCGCTCCTCACAGCTGTCAAAAATAATTCATCGTCGGCGAATTTTAAAAGTTTTTCTGACTTTCAAATCGATTCAATAAACTTCACAATCGCATCGCGGTCGGCTTTGGGCAGGGCGCGGAAGTTGTCGATTGTCCAACGGGCATCGCTTTCGCTACTGCCGTGCCACATAATGGCTTCCAAAACGGTGCGCGCGCGGCAGTCGTGCAGACGGTCGTCGGCACCTGTGACGAGACGTGACAGGCCGCGACCCCAAAGCGGTGTTGTGCGGCACCATCCCGTGCGTATGTCGTTAGCCATAAACAGACGGTGCTGAACCATATCGGTGTAAGGCCAAATTTTCTGGTGCGGATAGCGCGGCATATCGGCGTTGCCGAACATTCCGTTGGGGTCGACAATGTTGTCGTCGCCTGTGGTCCACGACGGACGGTGGCAGGCGGCGCAGCCAATCTGGCGGAACAAATCGTGGCCGCGAGCCACATCGGGGTCGTCAAGGTTGCGGGCGGCGGGCACGGCAAGTCCGCGGTGCCAAATCATAAAGTTGCGGTAGTCGTTGTCGCTCATTTCGGGCTTGGCAATGTTCTTCGACTCGCCGTCAACTGTCTCTTTTCCTGTCAGATAGCGATAAATGTCGTACTCAACGCCCTTGTCGGTCTTTTCGGCGGGGAAGTAGTTGTAAAATTCGGCCTGAACGTTAGGGTCTTTCGACGCTGTGGCGGCATAGGCGGCCGTCATATAATGGTAGCGGCGGTCGGAACGCGTCACGTTGGTAATGTTCCAAATGGCGTTGGCGCCTGCGGCGTCGAGCAGCGGACCGCGCGACAGGGCGTAGGTGAACCGTTTGGCGTATTTCTCGCCCGTCAGGCCCGAATACTGGCTGGCCCAATCGGTGCCGTTCCAAATGGCG